>CAZCFU010000010.1:0-17494 GCA_964498005.1 uncultured Oscillospiraceae bacterium
ACCACCACGAGGTGGGCGGCCCCGGCCAGCTGGAGATCGAGGTGGAGCCGGAGAGTTTGACCGAGATGGCGGACAAGACCATGATCACCAAGTATCTGATCCGCAACTGCGCCATCCGGGCCGGCAAGACCGCCACCTTCATGCCCAAGCCCATCCACGGCGAGGCGGGCAATGGGATGCACGTCCATATCTGGCTGTGGAAGGACGGGAAGCCCCTGTTCTACGGCGAGAACGGCTACTCCCAGCTGTCCGACACGGCGCTGTACTTCATCGGCGGCCTGCTCAAGCACGCCGCGTCCCTGTGCGCCATCACCAACCCCACCACCAACTCCTTCAAGCGCCTGGTGCCCGGCTTCGAGGCCCCGGTGACCATCGGCTACGCCACCGCCAACCGCTCCTCCATCATCCGCATCCCGGCCTACGCCAAGACCCCGGCCCAGAAGCGCTTTGAGCTGCGCAATCCGGACGCCACTTGCAACCCGTACTACGCCTACGCCGCCATCCTGATGGCCGGCCTGGACGGCATTCAGAACAAGATCGACCCACATCAAAGAGGCTGGGGGCCCTATGACTTCAACCTGTTCAACCTCTCTGAGGAGGACAAAAAACGCATCCGGGGCCTGCCCAAGTCCCTGGGCGAGGCGCTGGACGCGCTGGAGGCCGACCACAACTATCTCACCGCCGGAGGCGTGTTCCCGCCGGAGCTGATCGACAGCTGGATCCGGCTGAAGCGGGAGGAAGAGGAGGCCGTCTCCCGTGTCCCTACCCCCGCCGAGTTCCAGCGGTACTATGCGCTGTAACAAATTGCGGGCATCAAAATAAAAGAAATGCGAGCCGCAGTGGGTATGACCGCCGCGGCTCGCGTTTTGCGCTGGGGGATTTTTCCTCACTGCGTATAGATCTGCCGGCTGCCGCTGATGGCCTGCTCCAAATACTCGTCGATCCACCGGGAGGCGCCCTGGGCGTCCCTGGCGCGGAGGAACGAATAGAGCGTCTGGGTGCTGCTCACCAGGGCGGAGACGCCATACAAATTGCAAAACCGCACCCACAGGGCAATGACCGCGGGCTTGAAGGAGTAGTAGACCAGCGGCACGATGCTGTTGCCGCTCACCAGGGCCAGCTCATGCTGGAAGGCGAAGGCCGCCTCTGCCGCCTGCGGGGCGCTGTCTGCGCCGGCGAGCTGGGCCAGATGCTCCCCCAGGCGTTCTAACGCCTCGTCCGAAGCGTACAGGATGGCCCGTTCCGCCGCCAGATGCTCCAGCGCCCGGCGCACCTCCAGAATGGAGCGGATCTCGTCATGTCCCAGCACGCCCCCCTTGTACTGCATGATGGCGATCAATGTGCTCAGGTTCCCCCGGCGGCGGTAATCGGCCACGCAGGTGCCCTGGCGGGGCCGCACCTCCAGAAAGCCCTGCTCGGACAGCTCGGACAGGCCGCTGTTCACCACCGTGCGGCTCACCTGCATCTGTTCGGCCAGGACCCGCTCCGGGGGAAGCTGGGCCCCTACGGGCAGTTCCCCGGACAGGATCATGCCCTGGAGCTGCTGGACAAACAGATCCTTCAGGCTGGGGGAGGAGAGCTTTGTAAATTCCATAACCTCATCTCCTTCTGGTTCTGGTCATACCACAATCACAAAGAACAGTTTATCATACATATTTGACAAAAGCAATCCCCGAAAATTGTGGATTTGACAAAAAATTTAGAAAGATTTTCGGGCAGTTGACGAAATGACAAGGAAATGATAAAATTGTAACGAAATCTGGTTCGGCCAGAGAGAGGAGAGGATACGCGATGGATCAGGTGCGGATCATTGAGGTGAAGCAGAGCGTCTTTGCCGACAATGACAAGCGGGCGGCGGAGCTTCGGGACGAGCTGAAAGCGCGGGGCATCTTCCTGCTCAATCTGATGAGCGCCCCCGGCTCGGGCAAGACCACCACATTGACGCGCACGGTGGAGCTGCTGAAGGACGAGATGAAGATCGGCGTGATGGAGGCGGACATCGACTCCGACGTGGACGCCCGGACGATGGCGGCGGCGGGGGTGAAATCCATCCAGCTGCACACCGGCGGGATGTGCCACCTGGACGCCGACATGACCCGGCAGGGGCTGGACGAGCTGGTGGACGGCGACGTGGAGCTGGCCATTCTGGAAAACGTGGGCAACCTGGTGTGTCCCGCTGAGTTCGACACCGGGGCGGTGAAGAACGCCGCTATCCTTTCCGTGCCCGAGGGGGACGACAAGCCGCTGAAATACCCGCTGATGTTCCAGGTCTGTGACGTGGTGCTCATCAATAAAATAGACGTAGCCCCCTACTTCGATTTCGACCTGGACAAGTGCAGGGAGTACATCAAAATGCGCAATCCCAAGGCTGTGGTCATCCCCATCTGCGCCAAGACCGGCGAGGGCGTGGAGGAATGGGCCAATTGGCTGCGGGAGCAGGTAAAAAATTGGCGGAGCTGAGCCGCACTTAGATGGAGAGAGGAGAGAAATAATGAGCGAGACCAAATTCCCCCTGGACGAGAGCAAGCTGCCCTTTGAGATCCCCAAGACCGACCACCCCCGGGAGAAGATCGTCAAGCTGGGCAAGATGATCACCGACCGGGTGCCCGCCAAGCTCCACGGCGTCACCGGGAACGACCCGGAGTACTGGGGCCTGGCCGGGATGGTCACCGACGAGATGGCCGACGTGGCCATGAAGATGAAGGTGCGCAAGCCCAAGACCTTCGCGCAGATCCAGAAGCTCACCGGCATGGAGCCCGAGAAGCTCCAGAAGCTGCTGGACGAGATGAGCCGCATCGGCCTCATTGAGTACCACTGGGAGAACCTGGACGGCAAGAACCCCAACCACGAGAAGCGGTACGTCCTGCCCATGTTCGTGCCGGGCAGCGCGGAGTTCTTCAATATGAACCACGCTTTGATCGAGGAGCACCCGGAGGTCACCGCCTTTTTCGAGCGCATGACCTTCCTGCCCCTGGAAAAGATCACCCCCATGGTCCCCCCCGGAGGGGCGGGCATCGGTATGCACGTCATCCCCGTGGAAAAGGCCATTGAGATGGAAAACCAGTCCATCTCCATCGAGCACATCTCCCACTGGCTGAAAAAGTACGGCAAGTTCGCCGCCTCCCCCTGCTCCTGCCGCATGAGCCGCGCCAAGATGGGCGAGGGCTGCGGCGACGACCCCGAGGGCTGGTGCGTGGCCGTGGGCGACATGGCCGACTACGTGGTGGAGACCGACAAGGGGGGCCGCTACGTCACCTATGAGGAGGCGCTGGAGATCTTCCGCAAGGCGGAGGCCAACGGCTTCGTCCACCAGATCACCAACATCGACGGCGAGGAGAAGATTTTCGCCATCTGCAACTGCAATGTGAACATCTGCAACGCCCTGCGCACCAGCCAGCTCTTCAACACCCCCAACATGAGCCGTTCGGCCTACGTCGCCAAGGTGGAGGAGGACAAGTGCGTGGCCTGCGGCGGCTGCGTGGAGGTGTGCCCCGCCGGCGCGGCCAAGCTGGGCCAGAAGCTGTGCACCCAGAACGGCCCCGTTCAGTATCCCCGCCAGGAGCTGCCTGACGAGATCAAGTGGGGCCCGGAGAAGTGGTCCGTCGACTACCGGGACAAGAACCGCGTCAATACCCATGAGACGGGCACCGCCCCCTGCAAGACCGCCTGTCCCGCCCACATCGCCGTCCAGGGCTATCTGAAGCTGGCGGCCCAGGGCAAGTACACCGAGGCGCTGGCGCTCATCAAGAAGGAAAACCCGTTCCCCGCCGTATGCGGGCGCGTCTGCAACCGCCGGTGCGAGGACGCCTGCACCAGAGGCACCATCGACCAGGCCGTGGCCATCGACGAGGTGAAGAAGTTCATCGCCCAGCAGGATCTGAAGGCCGAGCACCGCTTCGTGCCGGAGAAGGTCATCCCCAAGCTGGAGGGCGCGTTCAGCCAGAAGATCGCCATCATCGGCGGCGGCCCCGCCGGCCTGTCCTGCGCCTACTACCTGGCCCTCAAGGGCTACGAGCCCACCGTGTTTGAGAAGAACCAGGAGCTGGGCGGTATGCTCCGCTACGGCATCCCCTCCTTCAAGCTGGAGAAGGACGTCATCGACGCCGAGATCGACATCATCCGCACCCTGGGCGTGGACTTCCGCTGCGGCGTGGAGGTCGGCAAAGACCTGACCCTGGACGACCTGCGGGCCCAGGGCTACGAGGCGTTCTACATCGCCATCGGCTGTCAGCGGGGCCGTCTGCCCGGTATCCCCGGCGAGACCGCCCAGGGCGTGTACTCCGCCGTGGAGTTCCTGCGCGCGGCAGCGGAGGGCAAGGGCCTCCAGGTCCCCGGCAAGACTGTGGTGGTTGGCGGCGGCAACGTGGCCATCGACGCCGCCCGCACCGCCCACCGCAGCGGGGCGGACAGCGTGCAGATGTTCTGCCTGGAGCCGAGGGACAGGATGCCCGCCTCCCTGGAGGAGATCGCCGAGGCGGAGGACGAGGACGTCACCATCCAGTGCGGCTGGGGCCCCAAGGAGGTACTTACCGAGGGCGGCAAGGTGTCCGGCATCGTGTTCATGCGCTGCACCAGCGTGTGGGATGACCAGGGCCGCTTCGCCCCCCAGTACGACGAGCAGGACACCATCACCGTCCCCTGCGACCACGTGGTGCTGTCCATCGGCCAGAGCGTGGAGTGGGGCGAGCTGCTGGAGGGCACCAAGGTGGAGCTGGCCCGGGGCGGCTGGGCCAAGGCGGACGCCAAGACCTACCAGACCGCCCAGCCCGACGTGTTCGTGGGCGGCGACGTGTACACCGGCCCCAAGTTCGCCATCGACGCCATCGCGGCGGGCAAGGAAGCGGCTGTTTCCCTCCACCGCTTCGTCCAGCCCAATACCAGCATGACCATCGGCCGGGACCCCCGGTACTACGTGGAGCTGGACAAGGGAAATGTCCTCATCGATCTGAACTACGACACCGCCCAGCGGCAGATCCCCGGCATGGACGACAGCATCGATTGGAAAAAGTCCTTCCGGGATGCCCGGCGCACCTTCACCGAGGAGCAGGTCAAGGCGGAGACCGCCCGCTGCCTGGGCTGCGGCGCGTCCATCGTGGATCCGAATAAGTGCATCGGCTGCGGCCTGTGCACCACCCGGTGCGAGTTCGACGCCATCCACCTCCACCGGGACCGCCCGGAGTGCTCCACCATGATGAAGAGCGAGGACAAGATGAAGGCCATCCTGCCCAACATGGTGAAGCGGGAGATCAAGATCAAGCAGGCCGCCCGCAAGGCCAAAAAGTAAGCCATGCATGAACTGGGCATCGTGTTCCACATCATCAGGAGCGTGGAACAAGTGGCGGCGGACAACGAGCTGGAAAAGGTAAACGCCGTGGTGTTGGAGCTGGGGGAGGTGTCCGGGGTCATCCCGGACTACCTCACCGACTGCTGGAGGTGGGCGGCGGCGAAATCGGAGCTGGTGAGCGGCTCGGAGCTGAAGATCGAGACGCTGCCCGCCGTCACCCACTGCGACGGCTGCGGGCGGGACTACCCCACCGTGGCCCACGGCAAGACCTGCCCCCACTGCCGGAGCGGAAACACCTGGCTTATGACCGGAAACGAGGTCAACATCAAGGAAATCGAAGCGTACTGACCGATCGATCTGTTCCCCCGGGTCCGAGGGGCCCATAAAATAGAGAGAAAACGCGGGCGCGAGGGCCCGCAAAGGAGGACAAAACAATGTTATTTCAAGTTTATGGCGACGGCGCGGGCTGGCAACTGCTGGGCTGGCTGCTGGTATTCACGGGGCTGATCCTGGCCAATGAGTTTTCCCGCCGGAGCAAGCTGGGCGGCATCATCTGCTTCCTGGCCGTCCCCGCCGTGCTCACGGTGTACTTCATCGCCATCTACGTCTGTGCCGCCATGGGTATGGACTGGGCGCTGAACAACCAGACCTACACCAACATGAACAGCTGGTTCCACTACGCCAAGCTGTACGCCGCCACGGCGGGCTGTATCGGCTTCATGATGATCAAATACAAGTGGAGCATCGGCAAGACCGAGTGGTTCAAGGTGTTCCCCTTCGTCATCGTGGCCATCAACATCCTCATCGCCGTGGGCAGCGACTTCGAGTCCGGCATCAGGGGCTTGATCTCCCTGTCCCAGAACGGCGACCGCTGGTGGCTGTCCAGCGAGAACGTGTGGCTGTACGGCGGCTGGTGGAACTGGGTCAACGGCATCGCGGGCATCCTCAACATCTTCTGCATGACCGGCTGGTGGGGCATCTACAGATCCAAGAAGCACGACGACATGCTCTGGCCGGATATGACCTTCCTGTTCATCGTGGCCTACGACCTGTGGAACTTCGAGTACACCTACAACAACCTGCCCACCCACGCCTGGTACTGCGGCCTGGCCCTGCTGCTGGCCCCCACCTTTGCCAACGCCCTGTGGAACAAGGGCGGCTGGATCCAGAACCGCGCCCACACCCTGGCCATGTGGTGTATGTTCGCCCAGGTGTTCCCCCTGTTCCTGGACAACAGCCGGTTCTCCGTCATCCCCGTGCTGTATACGGACGGCGTGATGAACGCCGCGGTCCGTCCCACCGGCGCCGACCCCACCATGCAGGGCGTGGTGGCCGTGCTGGCCCTGGCGGCGAACGTGCTGGTGCTGGCCATCATCATCAAGCGCTCCATCGAGCAGAAGAAGAACCCGTACAAGAACGAGATCTTCACCGACCAGAAGGACTTCCGGCTGGCCATGGCCCGGGCGGAGAAGAAGTGATCCTCCGGGAAAACAAGCGAATCAGAAATCCATATACGACAAAGACAGGCCGCCCAGATGGGCGGCCTGTCTTTGTCTGCTTGAACGCTGAGCTCATGCCTTTTTCTTCTTGTTGCTGTTCACGATGACGGCCGCGCCGCCTCCGCACAGCAGGACGGCCACGGCGGCGATCCCTACCATCGCCCCTGTGTTGGAACCGTCGTCCTCTGCCTCAGCGCCGCTGGAGCCCTGGCTGGAAACCGGCGCGTCCTCCTTCACCAGCACCATGGCGGAGATGGGGGCCACCTCCGCGCTGCCGTCGGTGATGGTGGCCAGGGCCTGAGTGCCCGCCTTCTCATCGTTGACATACACGTTCCACTTCCCCTCCGGGAGGGTGACCGTGGTGCCGGCCTCATTGGCGTTGAAGATGACGAACAGCTCTTCCGCGGTCTCGCCGTTGATGCCGCCCTGGATGTCAAAAGCGATCACATTGGCGTCCAGGCCGTCCACCGCGGAAACCGCGGAGGCCACGTCCTCCGCCGTGGTGAGGCGGAGTGCCCCATGGGCCTTGCGGAAAGCGATCAGCCCCTTGTAGTATTCAAAGACCTGGGCGTAGGCTTCGTCCTCCAGGTCGCCCCACTTCAGGCTGTTGACCGCGTCGCTGGAGTTGTAGCTGTTGGAGTTGAAGCTCCCATCGCTGTTCACCTTGGTGCGCAGCATTTCCTCGCCCGCCTGGAGGAAGGGGACGCCCTCCGCCGTCATGTAGACCGCGGCGGCCAAATTGTTCATCTTGATGAGCTCTTCCTGGCTGGCCTCCGGCCTGGCGGTCTGGAGATGGTCGAACAGGGTCAGGTTGTCGTGGCAGGAGGCGTAGTTGATGGTCTGGGCCGGGCTGGTACACCAGGTGTCCGCGCCCAGGAAGCAGCGGGTGATGGCCTCCTCCATGCCGGTCTTGCCGGAGGCGTAGCCCTTGTCCAGGTCGTCAAATACGCTGCCCTTCAGGCCGTCCCGGATGGTATCGTTGAAGTAGGCGAAGCCCGGGGTCTGCGGGGAGTTGGGCTGGGTGGCCAGGGTGTAGCCCTCCTTGGTCAGGTCAGTGCCCAGCGTCCAGCCCTCGCCGTAGAAGATGACGTCGGGGTGATCCTTGTGGACTTCGGTGACGATCTCGTTGATGGTCTCGGTGTCCAGCAGGCCCACCAGGTCAAAGCGGAAGCCGTCGATGTGGTACTCGTCCGCCCAGTAGCAGACGGAGTCCACGATGTACTTCTTGACCATGGAGCGCTCGGAGGCGGTGTCGTTGCCGCAGCCGGAGCCGTTGGAGTAGGAGCCGTCGTCATTGACGCGGGAGAAATAGCCCGGTACGATTTTGTTGAAGCAGAAATTCCCCGCGTCCTGCACATGGTTGTAAACCACGTCCATGACCACGCTGACGTCGTTGTCGTGGAGGGTTTTGACGGTCTGCTTCAGCTCCTGCACGCGAACCTCGCCATTATAGGGGTCGGTGGAGTAGGAGCCCTCGGGCACGTTGTAGTTCGCGGGATCGTAGCCCCAGTTAAAGCTGGCCGTGGTGTGGGTCTCGTCCACGGAGCCGAAGTCGTAGATGGGCAGCAGATGCAGATGGGTCACGCCCAGCTCCTTGATGTGATCCAGGCCGGTGGATACGCCGCCCGGGGTCTTGGTGCCGGTCTCGGTCAGGCCCAGGAACTTGCCCGCATTGGTGATGCCGGAGTTGGAATCCACGGAGAGATCCCGGATGTGCAGCTCGTAAATAATGGCGTCGTTGATGGTCTCGCCCGCGTGGGGGTTGGCGTCATTTTCCCAGCCCACGGGGTCGGTGCTGTCCAGGTCGATGACCATGGCCCGGACGCCGTTGACGCCGGTGGTCCTGGCATAGGGGTCGCAGGCCTCCCGCCTGACCCCGTCGACCACCACGGAATAGGTGTAATAGACGCCGTTCAGGTCGCCGCTCTTGGTGGCGACCCAGGTGCCGTTTACGTCCGGCGTCATCTCGATCTCTTCCGTCAGGTCGTCTACATAGCTTTTGCCGGACTCGAACAGCCGCAGGGTGACGGACTCCGCCGTGGGCGCCCAGACCCGGAAGGTGGTGGCGCTCTGCGTCCAGGTAGCGCCCAGGTCGTCCCCGGTGTAGGTGTATTCCTCCTCGAACGTGTCCGTGGAGTAAACGCTGGGGATGCTGACCTTGTACTCCGAGCCGTCATAGGTAATGGTATAGCTCTTGAAGGGATCCAGCTCCTCAGTCAAAGTGATGAGGTAGACGAACTCCTCGAAGGTTCCACCCACGCCGACGATCGGCACCTCGCCGTCTTTGCCGGAGACGGAGAAGCTGTACCACATTTCGCCCTCCAGCTCGCCGGTCATGGTGACGGTGATGGTGCCGTCGTTGTTATAGACCGCCGACTTCAGCTTGGTGCCGATCACTACATCGTCACCGTACTCCTTGGTAAAGCCCTCCACGCCGGACTCCACGTAAATATGTACCGTGCCGGAGATCATTTCGGAGATGTCGATGTACTGGTCGCCGTCGAAGTCCTTTGTCCAGTCCTCCGTGCGGACGATGAAGCCCACGCTGACGACGCCGGGGGTGACCGGTTTAGTGGCGACCATCTCGCCGTCCTCCTCGGCAAACTCGATGTCGCCGCCTTCGCCGCCAAGCTCCCAGAACCAAACCTTCCAGCCGTCATAGCTGCCGTCCGGCCTGTTATAGTGCAGCTTGATGACCAGGCCGCCGTCCGCCTCCGACGCGCTGGCGTTCGGGATCACGCCCAGAAGCGGCGTGATCAGCAGGATCATTGCGATGAGGAACGCGCTTGCTCGTTTCTTCATGTTTCTCGTTCCGTCCTTTCCGACATTTTTTGGGATCCTCTGACCCACTCGGAACGAAATTTTACGAAACTTGATGTGCAAATGGACTGTTTATGCTTAAAAATAAGGGATAAGTAGTTTTCGTAAAGTTTCGCTCTGCCGCGTTTAGAGTACCACCTTTTTCTGATTTCGTCAAGTCATTTTATGCCTTAGCAGATATCATTTTCTTGGCGCTGAGATATGCTCCCAACAAGGGGATGCCATTGTTGGCTCGGCGGGACAAACAGATCAGCCGCGCGGAAGCATTTCGCCTCCGCGCGGCTGTGCGTTCTTTTGAAGTTTGCAAGGACGCGGTTTGCCCGTTTATTTGCCCGCGATGGACAGGCCCTCCACCAGCACGCTGGGACTGACAAAGGCGGTGGGGGAGGGGAAGGTGGGGGGCTGGGGGTCGTCGGCCACGGCGGTGATGCCTTTCAGCAGGCTGAAAAAGTTGCCGGCCACGGTGAAGGAGCGCACTGGCGCGGTCTTTTTGCCGTTTTCGATCAGGAAGCCGGCGCTTTGCAGGGAGAAGTCTCCGCTGATGGTGTTGGCCCCCGCGTGCAGGCCGCCCAAAAAGTCGATGAGTACGCCGTTTCCGGCTTTCTCCAGCAGCTGCTCCCGGGTCAGTTCGCCGCTGGCCAGGTACATGGTGAAGGGCTGGATCTCCACCTGGGCGTCGTAGCTCTCCTTGGAGGCGTTGCCCGTGGTGGCCTTGCCCGCTGCCGCCGCGGTGCGCAGATTGTACAGCAGGGTGTTCAGCGTCCCGTTTTCGATGACGTTCTTGCGGCAGGTGGGGCTGCCCTCGGCGTCAAAGGGCATGGGCATGGCGCTCTTCTCATAGAAGGGGTCGTCCACCAGGGTGACGGCGGGGGAGGCGATGACCGTACCCTCCTTGTCCTTCAGCAGGGAGAGGCCCTTCTGCGCGTTCTCGGCGGAAAAGACCTTGGCGTAGGTGCCCAGCAGCTGGGACATGGCCTTGGGGGAAAAGACCACCGGCATGGTTCCGGTAGGGGCAACCCCCGCGCCAAGGGAGGCGCGGGCCGAGTCGGCGGCCTCACGGGCGGAGGCGTCCAGGTCGAGCTTGTCCAGCTCACCCAGGCAGGACTTGTAATCGTTGGCCTTTTCGCCGCCCTCTGTGCCGTCGCTGACTACGGCGCTCAGGAAAGCGCCGGCGGCGGTGTTCTCATATTGCAGATCCAGCCCGAGGGAGTTGTGAATGGCGATGCGGGTGTGCTCGGCGAAAACCTCCGTCTCGCTGCCGTCCACCACGCCGGACTGGGCATACAGGGCGTCCTGCCCGACCAGGGCGGCTTTGCGCAGGGCGTCGGCGGCCGGCAGGGGAGCGTCATTGACGGCCACGGACTGGTAGCTCTGCCCGGCGCTCACCAAAAATTCCGGCTGGTCGCTCTCCAGTACCGCGGCGTTATCGGCGGCGCGGCGCACCAGGGCGCGGGCGCTCTCCTCGCTCAAAAGCTGGGTGGAGGCGTAGCCCATCCTGCCGTCCACCAGGCAGCGCAGGCAGACCCCGCCCTCGCTGGCGCCGGAAAACTTGTTGATCTCATGGCGGAAGGCGGACACCGAGGTGCTCTCCTCCAGCTGATAGTACAGCTCATACGCTTCAATGCGCAGCGCGGCGGCCTCATCGGCCACGAACTGCCGGAATGTTTGAAAATCCATGATCGGTAAGCCCTCCTTTATCTGCCGCCCACGGTGATGGACGATACGCGGATCAGCGGCTGCCCCACGTTGGTGGGGATGGAGCCGCTGGACGAGCCGCACATCCCCTGGCCGCACAGCAGGTCGCTGCCCACCATGTCGATCTTCTGAATGACCTCGGAGCCCTTGCCCACCAGGCTGGCCCCGCGCACCGGCTCGCAGACCTTGCCGTTGCGGATGAGATAGCCCTCGTTGACGGCGAAGTTGAACTCGCCGGTGACCGGGTTGACCGAGCCGCCGCCCATCTCCTTGGCGTACAGCCCGTACTCGATGGAGGAGATGATGTCCTCGTTTTTGTCGCTGCCGGGGGCGATGAAGGTGTTGGTCATGCGGGAGGTGGGCACGAAGCTGAAGCTCTGCCGGCGGGCGTTGCCGGTGGGCGCCATGCCCATGCGGCGGCCGTTGAATTTGTCGATCATGTAGGATTTCAGCACGCCGTTTTCGATCAGCACATTGCGCTGGGCGGGGGTGCCCTCATCGTCGATGTTGATGGAGCCCCAGTCGTTGGGGATGGTGCCGTCATCGATGGCGGTGACCTTTTCATGGGCGATCTTCTGGCCCAGCTTGCCGCAGAACTGGCTGTTGCCGTAAGCCACGCTGGAGGCCTCCAGGGAGTGGCCGCAGGCCTCGTGGAAGATGACGCCGCCGAACCCGTTGCCGATGGCCACCGGCATGACCCCGGCGGGGCAGTAGCCCGCCCCGGCCATGGTGACGGCCTGACGGGCGGCGTCCCGGCCCACGGCGAAGGGATCCACCGTGTCAAACAGCTCCATGCCCATGCGTGCGCCGGGGCGGCAGCCGCCGGTCTGGGTCTCGCCGTTCACCTCGGCCACGGCGTTGACCATCAGCCGGGTGCGGATCTGCCGGTCCTGGGTCCACAGACCCTCGCTGGTGGCCACCAGGATGCGGTGGTCCACATCCAGCAGGGTGCCCGTCACCTGGACGATGGCCTTGTCATAGCTGCTGGCGGCGAAGCAGGCGCCCTTCAGCAGGGCCGCCTTATCGGCGTTGGACACGCTGGTGGGGGCAACGAGGATAGGGTGGATGTCCCCGGACAGGCGCTCCCGCAGGGTGATGGACACCTCGGCCTTGCCCTCGGCCAGGGCCTCGGCGGCCCGCTGGGCGCAGCGCAGCAGACCGGCCTCGGTGGTGTCCACCGTGGTGGCCATCACGCTGCGCAGGCCCTGAAAGACCCGCACGGCGGCGCCGGCGATCTGGGCGTCGTGCACGGAATCCACCTTGCCGCCCACCAGGTTGACGGTGTGGTTCAGGGTGTCTTCCGCGAAAATCTCGGCGTAATCCGCGCCGGTGGAGGCGGCTTTTTGCAGCACGCGCTCGCAAATTTCTTTTGATATCATTGGCAATTCTCCTACTTTTTTGATTTGCTCTGTTTATTCAGTATAAACGGGCCGGAGAGCAAAGTCAAGGGAGGACTTACGCTTTGATCCAGCTCTCATCCGAGGGGTTGTCCCGGAAGGCGAGGAGGCGGGCGATATCTTCAGGGGCGATGTAGCCCCCGTCCGCCGCCGCCTGGGCGATGGTGTCGAAATCGGTGAGGCTCACGTTGCGCACGTTGGCCGCGGCCAGCCGGTCGAGCCCCTTTTTCATTCCGTAGGTGAAGATGCTGGCGATGCCCAGCACCTCCGCCCCCGCCTCCCGGAGGGCCTCCACCACCTCGATGACGCTGCCGCCGGTGGAGATCAGATCCTCGATGACCACCACCTTCTGGCCCGGCTCCAGCCGGCCCTCGATCTGGTTCTGGCGGCCATGATCCTTTTGGCCGGAGCGGACATAGCCCATGGGCAGTCCCATGAGATGGCCCGTGATGGCGGCGTGGGCGATGCCGGCGGTGGAGGTGCCCATCAGGACTTCCGCGTCAGGGTACTCCCGGCGGACGGTCTCCATGAGGGCGTGCTCCACATCATTGCGCGCCTTCGGCGCGGTGAGGGTCAGCCGGTTGTCGCAGTACACCGGGCTTTTGATGCCGCTGGCCCAGGTGAAGGGCTCGTCCGGGCGGAAGAAAACCGCGTGGATCTCCAGCAGATCCTGGGCAATTTGTTTGGAGATAGCGTCTGGAGTAGTCATGTCTGTCACCTTTCTTTCGATTTTTTATGGGCGTTCAGCTCCGCCTGGGCGGTAAAGAGCCCGACGTGATAGAGCGCGCTGCCCACCGGGCAGGCCGGGATCAGCGCAAAAAAAGAACAGATCAGGGACCAGATCAGCGTTTTGGCGGAAATACGCCCCAACGCCCTGGTATCCGATATCTGTCCGATGCGAATGTAATGGAGGTGAATACCATCGTACTCCTCCTAATGTCGTATTTTGGGAGACGCCTAAACTTTCAATACTATATCATGGCCTTTCCCATTTGTAAACCCCAATCCTATTCGCATTCGTTTCAGTTTCTTTGGCCCGCCGCGTCTTTTGACCATCGGCGCTGTTTTGGTCGGTCAGAATCAATGCGTAACAAAATGTTTACAGAAATTTCAGCGTGGGTTTAAGCTCGTTTCGGCCTCTTCGTGTAAACTGACCACAGCTTTTTCAGCAAAAACGACAGAAAGGAGAGCGCTATGGATTATCGGCATGAGTGGAAGCACGAGATCAGCCGGGCCGATCTGCTGGCCCTCCGCCAGCGGCTGCGGGCGGTCGCAAGTCCGGATCCCCATGCGGTAGACGGCCAATATAAGATACGCAGCCTGTATTTTGACAACGCCGCCGACAAAGCCCTGCGGGAAAAGCTGGACGGCGTCAGCCGCAGGGAAAAGTTCCGCATCCGCTATTATAACGGCGATACCTCCGTCATCCGCCTGGAAAAGAAGAGCAAGCTGGGCGGCCTTGGAAACAAGCAGAGCGCCGGCCTCACCGCGGCCCAGGCCCAGGCCATCGCGGACGGCCGCCTGGACTGGATGCCGGACAGCGAAGAGGAGCTGATCCGGGAGCTGTATGTCAAAATGCGCTGTCAGGGGCTTCGCCCCCGTATCATCGTGGATTACATACGGGAACCCTTTGTCTTCGGCCCCGGCAATGTCCGGGTCACCCTTGATCATGACATCCGGGCGGGCCTGCGCTGTTCGGATTTCCTCGACCCGGACTGCCCCACCATCCCCGCTGGGGACGCCCCCATGATCCTGGAGGTGAAGTGGGATCATTTTCTGCCCGACGTGATCCGGGATGCCGTCCAGCTTCCGGGGCGGCGGGTCACCGCCTTTTCAAAATACGCGCAATGCCGCATCTACGGCTGAGTAAAGGAGAAAATCATTATGCCATTGACATTCAACGATATTTTCAAGTCCAGCTTTCTGGAGAACGTGTCCGCCGTCCGCCTGTTTGACATGGCGCTGGCCCTTATCCTGGCCTTTGGATTGGGGATGTTTATCTTCCTGGTCTATCAAAAGACCTATCAGGGGGTCATGTACTCCTCCAGCTTCGGCGTCACGCTGATCGCCCTGACCATGATCACCACCGTGGTGATCCTCGCCGTGACCAGCAACGTGGTGCTGTCCCTGGGCATGGTGGGCGCGCTGTCCATCGTCCGCTTCCGCACCGCCATCAAGGAGCCGCTGGACATTGCGTTCCTGTTCTGGTCCATCGCCGTTGGCATCGTGCTGGCGGCCGGGATGATCCCGCTGGCCGTGATCGGCAGCGTCATCATCGGCGTGATCCTCCTGGTGTTCGTCAACCGGAAATCCCATTGCAATCCGTACATCGTGGTCATCCAGTGCGACGGCCACAGCAGCGAAAGCGCGGCAAGGGCTTATCTGGAGCAGATGACGGAGCGCTGCGTCGTCAAGAGCAAGAGCGCGCAGAAGGGCAGCCTGGAGCTGACCATGGAGATCCGGCTGAAAAGCGATGATACGGACTTCATCAACGCGCTGTCCGAGATGGACGGCGTCAACAGCGCGGTTTTGGTCAGCTACAACGGAGACTACATGGGGTGAGGAGGCGGCCGCGTGGCAACACACAAAAAAATTGACGTTATCTGTGTCATCGCCATCCTGCTCACGGTGGGGCTGACGGCCCTGTTCATGAACGGCAGGGCCCTTGGCATAACCCCTATCACAAACGGGGAGGCCGGGGACGGGCTGTTTACCGCCAATGATTTGAACGCCGGCTGGGACACTTCCTCCGCCACGAAAATCACGCTGTCCGACAGCGGCGCCAAGATCAGCGGGAACGGGGCCTATGCCTATGACGGAGACGTTTACATCGTATATGCGGGCCATTATGTGCTGACCGGCGGGCTGACAAACGGCAGCGTCATCATCGACGCCGGCAAGACCGACAAGATATGGGTGGCCCTGGACGGGGTGACGCTCCACTGCGAGGACGGCGCGGCGATCCGGGTCGAGCAGGCGGACAAGGTGTTCCTGACGCTGGCGGACGGCACAGAGAACACCGTCACCTCCGGCGCGCGGTATGACGCGGAGGCGGTCGCTTCCGGCGTGGACGGGACGATCTATTCCCGGGACGATTTGACCATCAACGGGAGCGGCGCTCTGGTGATCGACGGGGCGTACAAGCACGGCGTGGTGTGCAACGACGACCTGGTGATCGCTGGCGGGGAGATCAGTATCAGCGCCGCGCAGGACGGCATCCACGCCAATGACAGCGTGCGGATCCGGGAGGCCGTGCTCTCCATTTCCACCGGTGACGATGGCATTACGGTGTCCAACGACGATGAGACGGCGTTTCTCTATGTGGAATCGGGCAGCATTGCCATACCCGCCTGCTACGAAGGGATGGAGGCCATTGATATCACCATCGCCGGCGGAACCATTGACATCGAGGCGGAGGACGATGGGATCAACGCCAATGGGAGCGGGGACGGCTCCGTCATTCGGATCACCGGCGGCGACCTCACGATCACGAACCCCTCCGGCCGGGACGGGGACGGGCTGGATTCCAACGGCAGCATCTACATAGAGGGCGGCAGGGTTTTCATCAGCGTTTCGGACAGCGGCGGGAACTGCGCCCTGGACTACGGGAGTGAAAACGGCGGCGAGTGTGTCGTCAGCGGCGGCACCGTCATCGCCTGCGGCGGCAACACGATGGCGGAGGGCTTTGACGCCGCCTCTCCTCAGGGCTTCCTGATGTACAGCACGTCGGCGGCGGCAGGGACGGAAATCAGCCTGATGGATTCCGCTGGCCGGGAGCTGCTTTCCGGGGAGATCCCCTGCGGCTTTTCCTCCGTTGTGCTCAGCGCGCCTGGGCTGCGTGTGGGTGATGTCTGCACGCTTACGATAGGCGGCGAGCAAGAGCAGATCACGATCGACAATACCTCGTCCTCCGGCTTTGCGATGGCCGGGATGTTTGGGGGTGGGACGCGCGGCGGCCAGGGCTCTGCCGGCCGGCAGGACATGGAGCCGCCCGGAGCATCGGAAGGGGGCCCTCCCGCAAACGGTATGGCCGAATTGCCTGATGATCCCGATTTTTCGGGAAACCGGGAGCGCCCTGACGGTATGCAGCGCCCCGATGGCCCGGATATGCCCAATGGGATGGATATGCCGGATGGGGCGGATATGCCCGGCGACGGGGACTGGCCGGATCAAAAGGAGTTCCAGGAAAGCGGCGGAAGGCCCTTTGGCCCTGACGCCGGACAAGACCGGGAGGACGCGGGGCGTTCCCCGCAGCGGGATTGGGGGCAGACGCGTCCCGAGGACGGCGGCTCATCGTCCAATCTTTCGGCAGCGACGTTTGCTTTACTTGGCATTTCCGCGCTGATCCTGCTGGCCGGTCTGTTGTTTGCGGTCAAAGTCAAGCATTAACGCCCCTGCGGCTTATTTGCCGGGGAACTGAAAGGAAGGACTGACTCAATCGCTTTTGCCGATTGAATCAGTCCTTCTTTTCGCATTATTCCCGCTCGGACAGCAAGTACAGCTTTCCCCGCTCCGGGAGGAAATCGGTGGTTCCCGTGTCGAAATAGCACGACATACTGCCCGTCCCATAGGAGCTGTACAGGGCGCTGCCGACCCGGCCAAAGCTGCCGCTCAGCACGGTCTCATGGCTGCTGAAGTATACGTTGGCCTGTGTCAGAATTGCAAGCTTCCCTGGGCGATGCATTTGCCGCTCTTCCGGTCGAAGAGAAGCACGCCGTCCCCGGTTACGTCCACGCACGCCTTAGAGCCGATGGTGAACAGGGTGCTGCCGAACACCACGCCGGTGAGCAGGAAGTCCC
>CAZCFU010000011.1:0-17313 GCA_964498005.1 uncultured Oscillospiraceae bacterium
CGGGGGTGGTTCAACACCCCCGCCTCCCGGGCCATGCTGGTTCACAGCCGCCTGTTCGGGGGAGGGGCCTCCCCCCTTCACGGACAGCCCATCGGCAGGGAGGGGGCCGTGGTCTGGTACAACCAGACCGCCCGGTACGCCCCGGTGCGGGAGTACCGCTTCCGGGCGCTGGCGGACGGCCTGCCCGCCGCGGGGGTGCAATTCCAGCTTCAAGTGCTCAACGGGGCCGGGTACCACACCATCGCCACCCTCACCGCCGATGAGCGGGGGGAAGCCCGCGCTGAGCTGGGCCTGGGCGATCTCCATGTGCTGGCCGCTCTGGACGGTCTGCGGGCCGAAGGGGACTGCGTGGACGGGGCGGTGACGCTGGCCCTTCAAGCGCCTAACGAAGCAGACTCCGGCTGGCGGGACTTCGACTTCCACGCTCCTGTCCCGGCAGAGATCCGCTCCACCGGGCTGACCCCGGCCCAGAAAAGGGCGCGGGCGGATGTTCTGGCCCATGGGAACGCCCTGCTGGAGCAGCGGATGGCAAAATATTACGACGAAGTCCGGGCCGCCGCCCTTCCCGGCTGCGGCGACCTGCTCCGGGCCGCCCGGGGCAATTTTGAGGAAATCTACACCTTCCTCAGCGGCGAAAACCGCCCCGTCCGGGAGCGGCTGGTTCGGACGCTGGCAGACAAGGATCTGCGGGACGTGTCGGCGGAGGTGCTGGAGGATCATCTGACCCACCTTCCGCCCCGGCCCGAAGAGATGCCGGAGGAGGTCTACTGGAGCTATGCGGCCTGTCCCCGAATCGGGCTGGAAAAGCTCACCCCCTGGCGGGGGGCGCTGACAGGCCGGCTGTCTGACTGGAGAGGCGGCCCCGCCCAGCTGCGCCACTTCCTGCGGGAGCTGCTGCCGGGCGCCGGAGAAAACCGCTATGGCCAATTGTACTGGCCCCCGGCGGCGGTGTTGGAGGCTGGGGCCTGCGATGAAAAAAGCCGTGACCTTCTGCTGGTCGCCGCCCTGCGGACGCTGGGCATTCCCGCGCGGATGCGGGTGCTGGACGGCGCGGCCGAGTTCTGGCGGGACGGTGGGTTCCATCCCGTCTGTCCCGAGGAAACGGGGACGCTGCGCCTGACCTGGGCGGGGAAGGCCCCGCCCCTGTACCGGCAGAACTGGTCGCTGTCCCGGCGAACCCGGTCGGGCTGGGCAGCGCTGTCCCTGCCCGACAGCGGCTGGGAGGGGGGCAGGCGGACGCTGACCCTGCCCGCCGGACAGTACCGGCTGATCACATCGGCCCGCCTGCCCAACGGGAACCAGCTGGCCTCCCGTCGGGAACTGCCGGTCAAAGCCGGAGAGACGGTCAATGTGGAGCTGCGGCTGCGCTCCTGCCCCCTGGCCGAGCTGCTGGGCCGCACGGCCATGCCCGCCGCCCCGGCCCGGCGGCTGGACGGCTCCCCCGTCCCCGACCTGTTCCGCCTGGATGGCCGCCCCTCCCTGCTGCTCTGGCTGGAGGAGGGCGGCGAGCCCACCGAGCATCTGCTGGGCGAGCTGGACGGTCTGCGCGACGCGCTGGCGGCGCTGCCGCTGAATGTGGCGTTCCTCCTCCGGGACGGGGCCTGCGCCAACCATCCCACGCTGAGCGGACTGCTGGATCGGTGGCCGGAGATCCAGGTCCTGGTGGACGACTGGGCCTACGACCTGGAGGACACCGCCCGCCGGCTCACCTGTGACCCGGACACCCCGCCCCTGGCGGTGGTGTGCGACGGGACTGGGGCCGCGGTCTACGGCGTCAGCGGCTACCGGGTGGGCTCCGCCGGACTGCTGGCCCAAATCGCTGCCCACCTGTGCCAATAATTTGAACAAGCTCCCCATTTCGAGCGTTTTGCTCGAAATGGGGAGCCTGCTTTGTGCGCAAAACAGTCTATAAACTTTCCGGCGCGGCACTATCAGGCCAGATATTTGGCCCGGATAAAGGCGGCGATGCCGCTCAAGCCCCGGGCCAGCACCTCGGTCTCCTCCGCCGTCAGCGTCTCCACGGTGGCCGCCACCAGCTCCCGGTGGAAGTCGGTGTGGCGGCGGTTGGCCTCCCGGCCCTTCCGCGTGGGGCACAGGCGGACAGAGCGCTTGTCGCTGCTGTCCCGGACCCGCTCCAGATAGCCCTTGGCCTCCAGCTGGTTCACCGCCGCGGTGAGCGTCCCCGCCGTCACCCCCTGGGCGGCGGCGATGGCGGAGGAGCGGTTGTCCCGCCCCTGATCCACCGCACGGCACACCTCCTCGATCAGGTGCATCTCCCGCACGGACAGGTCGGAATAACCCTCGCTGACGTAAAGCTCCTCCGTTTTCAAAATGTCGTTGAACACCTCCACCAGAAAGTTGTTCAGCTCCTTGGCGCAGTGATCGTGTTCCATGGCTTCCCCCTATTCCGCCGCGATGTACGCCACGCCCACGGCCCCCGGGCCCACATGGGTGCCCACCACCGCGCCGATGGAGCCCATCAGCGGAGGCTTGTCCTGGGGCAGCGCGTCCTTCAGCGCCTCCATGCACACCGGCACCCGCTCCGGGGAGTTGGAATGGCCGTAAGCCACCAGATGATCGGGATCCGCCGGGGCGTTTTTGATATGCTGGGCGATCCAGTCCAGGCCGGAGGCGATGGATCGGGCCTTGCCCAGGGCCTCCACCGTACCCCGGCTGTCCACCCCCACGATGGGCTTGATGCCCAGCAGTCCGCCCACGGCGGCGGTGGCGGCGGAGACGCGCCCGCCCTTCTTTAAGTAGGTCAGCGTGTCCACCACCGCCAGCAGATGGGTCCGCTGGGCCAGCTTCTCCACTTCGGCGGCGATCTGGGCGGCGGACAGGCCCTGATCCCGCATCCGGGCCGCCTCCTCCACCAACAGGGCCAGGGCAAAGGTGACGGTGCGGGAATCCACAATGTGGATCTCCCCGCCCTCCACCATGTCCCGGGCGATGCAGGCGGACTGACAGGTGCCGCTGAGCTCCGTGGACACAAAGATCCCCACGATCTCATCCCCCTGGGCGGCGTACTTCTGGAACAGCTCCAGGAAATCGTCCGGGCTGAGCTGGGAGGTGGTGGGCAGCTCCTGGCTGGAGGCCAGCCGGGCAAAGAACTCCTCCCGGGTGATGTCCACGCCGTCCAGGAAGCCCTCCTCCCCAAACAGGACCCTCAGGGGAATCACGTCGATGTTCAGCTCCGCCGCCCGCTGGGCGGACATATCGCTGGTGCCGTCGGTGATGACGCGTACCATATCAAACAACTCCTCGCAGATATTTTGATGGCCAAATATTTTGGTATTCAAATTATTTGACTTTCAAAGTATCATACACGGACAGCGCCCGTTTGTCAAGTTCTGTTTCTCAAAAAGGGAATGAAAACACGCGGCAAGCAAAAGGAACGTCCCGCCTTCCAGCGGGACGTTCCTTTCGCGTATATGCCGCGGTAAAAAGCCGCGCTATTTCCCTGTTTCCTGATAAATCTCACAGCAGGCCGTCTGTGGCCCTTCTGCCAGGGCCTTTCGGAGCGCGGAGCGCGTCTGCTCCTCCTCCAGCACGGCGGTCACGCTGGCGGCAAACTGCCGTCCGCTCAAAGAGACAGCCCGCTTCATCATCTTGTCAAAGAGGCCGTTGGAGCTTAGGATCTGCCGATCCTCCTCTATTCTGTCCGCCAGCCAGTTTGCCAGCACGATCACGTCCACCATCCGGCGCTCCGGATACTGCTCCCGCTGGTAATCAGCCGGGTAGCCAAGCACGCTGTCCCCATTATACCAGGCGTGGTGGCCCAGGGCTATGGGGGCATAGCGGCTGGTAGAAGCCCGGCTCTGCAGCAGGTTGTGCCCCGCGACGCTGTGCAGGCGGGCCATCTCATCCTCCAACGGGAACCAGCGGCGGGCAACGCGGGTGTGGATCTCCAGGCAGTTGACCACACCTACGTCATGGAACACCCCGCAGCCATCGGCGTAGTCCAGCACGGCCTTTCGCTTCTCAGCAGGGTCGGACACCTCGCGAATAAACGGAATATCATCGAAAAAGCCCGCCTCCCGATCCAGCAGAGCCCCGCACAGCACCTTTGCCGCCTCCGCGACGGTGCGGCTGTGGATGTAGACCTCCGGAGAAAAATGCAGGATCAGGTGATGCAGGAAATCCCGGTAGGGGATGCCCTGCTCCATCTCAATAAAGGTGCAGATGAGCTGCCGGAGGTAGAAAAACAGGTTCTCATCCTCCTGCTCTGGCGGGAACGCGTCCAGATAGGACTGGATGCGGCGGTACAGCCCGACGATGTAAAAACGCCCCCGCTCATCGATCCGCTCCGGGTACCTGGACAGGTACAGGCAATAGAAGGCAGGCAGGGAGATAAGGGCGTACATCCCCTCCGAAGAAAAATCCCGGCTGTCGGCGGCGTCTATCTGACGCTCAAGCTGCTGGAGAAAATAGTCCACGCCATAGACGCCGCAGTAAAACTCAATGGCCGCGCAGTGGAAACTCTGACGCGGGGAGAGCTTGGTCCCCCGGTAAACCGTGTAGACGGATCGCATGATATCCGCCACGTCTCTGGCGGACATGGCCCGCTCCCCGGAATGGGAGAAGCTGGTCACCATCAGCCGGTGAGTCTGCTTGACATACTGATCCCAGGGCAAATTGGGGGCCAGGGAGCGGTAATACGGATCCTCCATCACCCCCAGCGCCTCCTTCAGCCGCCGTGTGCGTTCCCCCACCGTGGGGAACTGGCCCAGGGCCCGGTTTGCCAGGGAGCGGATGATATAGCTACGGGTGTTGTCGTCCTCGATCTCATCGAACTCGGTCAGATAAGAAGCCGCCTCCTGGAAGCATTCCCGGACACAGGCATAGTAGCGCGCCGCCACCTCATCCATATTCACCAGCTTACTGGCCAGGGCGACCCGTCCCATGCCCAGCCAATACAGGTGCTCAATGAGCGCCGAGCGGTCCCCCTCCTGCCGCGCCAGGGCCACAAGGGCTTCCTGTATCTGGCACAAAAGGCCCACGTCCACCTGTTTCGGGCTGGCGTACAGCTTGACAGAGAACTCCTGAAGCGCCTGCCGCTCCTCCGCGTCTGCCCCGGAGAGATGATCCAAGGTGGGCAGCAGCTTTTCCCGCAGCAGCTCTATGTTCCGCTCCGCCAGCTGCCGTCTGCGCTGGTGCTGGGCCAAAAACCGCCGCGTATACGCCTCCGCGGTCTGGTCTTCCGGGCCCGGCCGGGGATTCAAGGAGATATACTCCTTGACGTTTGTGATGTACTCTTCCTGGTATGGCCGCACAGCTCATCACCCCTTTCTGGTCTGCGGGCTGGTCTGCGCCTCCTGTTCAGCGGCTCAGAAGTCCTTTGCGGTCTAACACCTCTTGTACAGTGGCCTCCATCTGGTCAATCACAATAGGTTTGGAAACATGGGCGTCCATTCCCGCCTCCAGCGCGTCCCGAATGTCATCCATAAAAGCGTTGGCCGTCATGGCGATGATGGGCACTTGCTTCGCGCGGGGGTGGTCACTGGCCCGGATGGCCTGGGTTGCCTCATATCCGTTGAGCACGGGCATCTGCACATCCATGAAAATAATATCGTACTGGCCGGGCTGGGAACGCTCAAACTTATCCAGCGCCTCCTGGCCGTCGGCGGCCATCTCGCACTCGGCCCCCAGGGTGGTGAGGATCTTGGTGAGGATGATCCGGTTGACCTCGATGTCATCCACCACCAGCACATGCTTCCCCTTCACAGGGCTGCGCTTCTCCTTCGGCTGGGCGGAAACCTGCCTGTTCCCCAGCATCCGTTGGACGGCCTCCTTGAAATTGCTCATGAAGAAGGGCTTTGGCAGGAAGTGCCTGATGCCCAGCTCCATCGCCTCCTGCTCGATATCACTCCAGTCGTAGGCGGTGAACAGCAGGATGGGTGTTTTGTCCGAGTGATCCTTCCGGACAAGCCGGGCGGTCTCCAGCCCATCCAGGTCGGGCATTTTCCAGTCCATCAGGATCAGGTCGTAGGGCTGGTCGGCCTCCCGGGCAGCCCGGATATCCCGGATCGCCTCCTCCCCATCGGTGGCATAGCGGGCGTCCACCCCGAGCCTGCCCATCCGCTTCACGATGTCCTGACAGATCTCCTCGTTGTCGTCCGCCACGAGCATCCGGGTGATGCCATGGGTCTTCCAGAACTTCCGGTCAACCCCCGTTTCCTCCTGGATGCGCAGCTCCAGCTCCACAGTGAAGGTGCTTCCCTCGCCCAGGGTACTGACCACATTGATGCTCCCGCCCATCAGGTCTACCAGGCTCTTGGTGATGGCCATTCCGAGGCCGGTGCCCTGGATCTTGTTCAGCAGGGTGGATTGCTCCCGGGTAAAGGGATCAAAGATCACCTTCTGATAGTCCTCGCTCATGCCCATGCCGTTGTCGCTGACGGTGAATCGAATGCGATTGTGCCTGTCGTCGGTCTGGGGCAGCTCCATCACCCGCATCTCGATCCTGCCCCCTTTGGGGGTGTACTTCACCGCGTTGGACAGGATGTTGATGAGGATCTGATTGATCCTCAGCTTATCTCCCAGCAGATCCTCGTGGGTGAGGGCGGAGACAAAGATTTCGAAGGTCTGATCCTTCGCCTTGGCCTGGGGACGGATGATGGTGTTCAGCCCCTCAATGACCTCCGCCAGGTTCAGCTCGGAGATGCTCAGCACGGTGTTGCCGCTCTCGATTTTGTTCATGTCCAGCACGTCGTTGATGAGGCCCAGCAGATGCTGGCTGGCGGCGGATATCTTCTGGGTGTATTCCAGCACCTGCTCCTGGTTGTCCGCCTCCTCCCGCAGCAGCTCCAAAAAGCCCATAATGGCGTTCATGGGGGTGCGGATATCGTGGCTGACGCTGCTCAGAAAGGCGCTCTTGGCGCGGCTGGCCACCTGGGCGATGTCCAGGGCCTCGCTGAGGTTTTTCTGTGTCTCGTGCTCTTTGGTTCGGTCGGAGATGTAGAACGCGATTTTTTTGGCGCCCTGCACAGACACACAGTATATACTCTCATAGAACCACCTGTACTCACCGGTCCGGGGGTTGACCCGTTCGGTCTCCATGGCGCCCAGGTTCGTACCCGGCTCCATCCGGAGCAGTTCCTCCCGGCTGACGGCCTTGCCGGTGATGTACCGGACCTGGCTCAGCCGGTTCAGCCCCTGCCGCACGGCCTCCTCCCGGCTGATGCCCAGCACCCGCTCCATGTTGGGGCTGGCGTACTCCAGCCGGTCGCCTGTGTCGTTGAGCATCATGTACACGTCGTCCACATCATTGGCCAGGAAGGCCGTGAACGCATCAAATATCTGCTTGCGATGCCGGAGCTCCTGGTTTGCCCTGAAGCTGTCCAGCCACCGCCGGAAACGGAAGCGCATCTCCTCCTCCGGCATGGGCAGCTTCCAGAGATCCGTGATCTGCGTGAGACGCTCCGACAGCTGCGGGAACTGCTCTTCCCCGGACAACACGATCAGCCCGGCGTCCTTTTTCCTGCTGGAAAGGATCGGTTCAAGTGCCTCCACCCCCAGTGTCTGGAGGTCTGCCAAGATCAGATCCGCGTGCTCCAGCAGCGCGCCCTCTGCCTGGGCGCACCGCGTAAAATCGCAGGTGAAGCCTTCCGGCAGGACCTCCTCCCTAATCGGTGTAAGCAGCTCATCGCGAGACCCGATGAAGCATATTTGAATGTGATGATAATATACCATATTGCTCCCGCCCCAATTAAGCAAAGTGATCCCTGCCGCGCCGCATATACCGCGGCGGGCCGTGCTCGCCAAAAGAAAACCCGACCCGGCAGCCGCACTGATGCCGGCACCGGGTCGGGTATCGTGCGGCAGGCCGTTCGTAAACGGTTCCAGCCGACCAGCTTTATATCGCAGTTTTGTCTTCCGTCTGCCTTTTTTTGCGATCCAATACCTCTCGTATCGCGCGCTCCATTTTGTCGATCACGATAGGCTTGGCCACATGGGCGTCCATGCCCGCCTGGATGGCGTCCCGCACATCGTCCACAAAGGCGTTGGCAGTCAAGGCGATGATCGGTATGTCCCGCGCGGAAGGGTGTACGCCGGCGCGGATCGCCCTTGTGGCCTCGTGGCCATTCATGATCGGCATTTGGATGTCCATTAGAATCATGTCAAATTCACCGGGCCGGGAGCTTTCGAATTTCTCCACGGCCTCCTGCCCGTTCTCCGCCTCGTCGCACTCCGCGCCCAGCGTGGTCAGGATCTTGACCAGGATCATCCGGTTGACATCGATATCGTCCACCACCAGCACATGCTTCCCCTTGACCACGCTCTCCTCGCGGGCGTCGGAGGCGCTCTTCTGCCCTGGATCCATCATCCGCTGGATGGCGTCCTTGAACTTGCTCATGAAGAAGGGCTTGGAAAGGAAATTCCTGATCCCAAGCTCCAGGGCGTTCCCTTCGATGTCCGCCCAGTCATAAGCCGTAAACAGCAGGATCGGTATTTTGTCCGGATAATTTTTCTGGAGCAGCCGGGCCGTAGCCAGTCCGTCCAGATCCGGCATCTTCCAGTCCAGCAGAACCAGGTCGTAGGGCTGCCCCGCCTCCCGCGCGCCGCGGATCATCTCGATCGCCTGGGCGCCGTTGGTGGCAAACCGCGTCTCCACGCCCGTGTTCGCCATCTTCTTCGCGATGTCATGGCAGATATCCTCGTCGTCATCCGCCACGAGCATACGCTCCACGCCGTGCCTGCTCCAGAATTCGGGGTCATCCTCCTTGTCCTGGATGCGCAGCTCCAGCTCCACGGTGAAGGTACTCCCCTCGCCCAGCTTGCTTTTCACGCTGATGGTGCCATTCATCAGATCCACCAGGCTCTTGGTGATGGCCATGCCAAGGCCCGTGCCCTGGATCTTGTTCAGCAGCGTGCTCTGTTCCCGGGTAAACGGATCGAAGATGACCCTTTGATATTCCTCGCTCATCCCCTGGCCGTTGTCGCTGACGGTAAACTGGATGCGGCTGTAGCTCCGATCCACCTGGGGCAGCTCCCTCACGCTCATGCTGATCCTGCCGCCGTTCTGCGTATACTTTACCGCGTTGGACAGGATATTGATGAGGATCTGGTTGATCCGCAGCTTGTCTCCCAGCAGCGTTTCATTGGTCAGGCGGGCGGTGAATATCTCGAAGCTCTGCTCCTTTGCCTTGGCCTGGGGGCGGATGATCGTGTTGATCTCGTCAATGACCTCCGCCAAATTCATCTCTGAGATGTTCAGCACCGCGCTGCCGCTCTCGATCTTGTTCATGTCCAGCACGTCGTTGATCAGGCCCAGCAGGTGCTGGCTGGCGGCGGATATCTTTTGGGTGTACTCCGCGACGCGCTCCGGGTCGTCTCCCTCCTCCCGCAGCAGGGTGACAAAGCCCATGATGGCGTTCATGGGAGTTCGGATATCGTGGCTGACATTGCTCAGGAAGGTGCTCTTCGCCTTGTTGGCTACCTGGGCCATTTCCAACGCCTCAGTCAGGACATTCTGGGCCTTCCGCTCCTCGGTGCGGTCAGAGATATATACGATGATCTTTTTGACTCCCTGCACGGACACGCAGTATACACTCTCGTGAAACCACTTTTCTTCCCCGGTTTTTTGGTTGATCCGCTTGGTCTCCATGGGCTCCAAAGCCGTCCCCGGCTCCAAAGCCGCCAGGCCCGCGTTGCCGACCTCATATCCGGTGATATATTCGGCATGGCCGATGGCCCACGCGTCGTTCAAAATGTCCTCAGCGGAGATGCCCAAGACACGCTCTATATTGGGACTGACAAACTCGACTTTGTATCCCGCTTCGTCCAGCATCATATAGACGTCGTCAATATTGTCAGACAGGAAGGTGGAGAATATCTCAAACATCTGCTCCTGATACCGGATCTCCTTGTCCTTCTCCGCCCATTTCCGCTCCTCCTGCTGCTTCTGGGCGGTGACATCCAGCAAAAACCGCTGGCAAATCAGCTCTCCATCCTGTTCCACCAGCTTGACATTCCCCAGGATATACAGGACCCGTCCGTCCCGATGCTTCACCCGGTACTCCGCGCTGGCGCTGTCCCCCGCCTTTTTCAGGGACATAATGCACTCTCGCAGCTTCGGCTTATCCTCGTCCAGCACAGACTGGGCGACCAGATGGAAGCCGGCCGCCAGCATCTCCTCTCTGGAGCCATAGTCCAGCAGCTTCAAGGCCGCCTCGTTGATGCTGATGACCCGCGACCCGTCCAGCGAGTGGCACATTACGCCGCAGTCCATGGAGGAAAACAGCATCTCCAGCGCCCGGCTTTTCTCCGTGATCTCCCGTTCGTATGCCCGCTCCTGGGTCATATTCATGGCCACGCCCACGGTACCCATCACGCTGCCGTCCAGGTCATACAGGGGGGACTTATAAACGGTCAGCTGCGCCTCGCCCGCTCCGGTCTGTACGGCCTCGTGGGAAACGCAGGTCTCCCGCTTGCGGAACACCTCTTGCTCCGACTGAATACAGGCCGGGTCCTCCTCTTCTACGTCCCAGATATAGGTATGCTTCTGCCCCTGCACCTGCTCCTTAGTCTTGCCCACCATTTTACAGAAACTGCTGTTTACCTTTTCGTGAACGCCGTCCCCGCCCTTGTACCAGATGAGCTGGGGCGTGCCCTCGATGCTGGCGTCCAGGAACTGCTCGGCCTGCCAGCAGTCCTTGCCCAGCTTATAGGTCTGCTGCCATCTCAGGAAGCGGAATCTGACCTCTTCCTCCGACATGGGCATGATCCAGATGTCCTTGATCTCAGACGCGCTGTCCGCCAGGGCCGGGATCTGCTCCTTGCCGGCAAGCAGGATCAGCTCGGCTCCAGGTTTCCTGCCGCCGAGCAGCTTCGGCAGAAGCTCCCCCGGGTCCTCGCCCCGCGCGTCGGCCAGGATCACGTCCGCCTGGGTCAACAGCAGCCCCTCCGGCCGCCCGCTTTCCATAAAGGTATGGGTAAAACGGTCCAGCGGCGGCATCTTCCTGACGATCTCAAAGGTTTCCCGCTGGCTGCCAAGCAAATAGAACGAAATATGGCAATGATACATACTGCTCCCCACCTATGTGAATGGTTTCAACGTGCTTCCATCCGCACGCGAACAATCCCATCAGGTATCTTGTATCTCCGCGAATTTTTTATACAGCTCAAAAATCTGATCCTCCACGCTGAAAAAGCTCTCCAGCAGATCGGGGTTGAACTGGCCGCACTGGCCCCCCAGGATCATCTCAATCACCTTCGCCCGGGGGAAGGCGGGCTTGTAGATCCGGTCACTGCTCAGCGCGTCATACACGTCCGCCAAAGAGACCACCTGCGCCCAAAGCGAGATCTCGTCCCCTGCCAGTCCGTCGGGATACCCGCTGCCGTCCCAGCGCTCATGGTGGTGCCGGGCAATGTCGCGGGCGTAGTCATAGATCCCGCTGTCATGGAGCTGCGGAATGCTCTCCAAAAGATCCACGCCCTTGGTGGTGTGGCTTTTCATGACCTCGAATTCCTCACTGGTCAGCTTCCCGGGCTTGCACAGCACCGCGTCCGGGATGGTGATCTTGCCCACATCGTGCATGATGGACGCCAGCGCGATGTTGTCGATCTCCTCCTCGCTCAGCCCTACCCCAAAAACAGTGTTTTCCAGGATGATCCGGGTGATGGTGCTGATACGCTGGACGTGGCCGCCGGACTCCTCGTTGCGGAACTCGATGGCGGTGGCCAGCGCCTCGATCATGCCCTGGTTGAGCTGGATGATCTTCTTCTGCTGCTCCAGCAGCGCGATGTTCTGGCTCTCCACCACGCCGCTCAGGTGCTCGCGGGCCTCAAACAGCTCGATGACGGAGCGCACCCGGCGCAGCACCACATAGGGCACCACCGGCTTGCTGATGACGTCCATGACGCCCAGCTCGTAGGCGCCCTGCACGATGCTCAATCCGGTCTCCGAGGTGATGAGGAACACCGGGATCTTCTCCGTCAGGTTCTGATCCTTCAGCTTCATCAAAACCTCGATCCCGTTCATCCCCGGCATCATCACATCCAGCAGGATGGCGCACAGGCGGTTGCTGGGCTCCAAAATCTGGGTCAGCCCCTCCCTCCCGTTCTCCGCCTCCTTGATGGTATAGTACGGCGAAAACACTTTTGTCAGAACTTTTCGGTTAATGGGATCGTCATCCACGATCAAAATCGTCTTGGGTTCCCGGCCGTCCGCCGGGTTGAGCTCATATTTCTCCATTTCGGACAACATCCTTTCTGCCATATACGCGGCAATGCGGAGGCTCAGACGTTCTTTTTCATGAAGAAGTTGTAGATCTGCGGCTCACAGTCCTCCAACAGGGCGGCAACCTTTGGGCTGACCAAGCCCGTGTCATCGTTGACCAGCCGCTTTACCACAAACTTAACCGGTCTTGCCTTATCGCCATAAAATTTGGATCGCATATTCTCAAATTCATCCACCAGCCGGCACAGCTGGTTGAACATGGAATTATTGTCGCCCATCAGTCCGTCTGGATAGCCCTGGCCGTCGAACCGCTCATGGTGGTGCAGGCACATACTGGCGCACACCTCCACGAAATACTCACAGCTCTTCGCGCGGTTCAGGCGGATCAGGCTGGAACCCAGCTGGGTGTGGGCCTGCGCCAGCTCCTGGGGGGAGGCGCCGCCCGACATGATCTGGAGCCGCTTATCCGGTATAAACATCTCCCCGATGTCGCAGAAATAAGCGGCCTTGCTGATCAGCTCGATGCCGTCCTGGGTCAGCTTATCATCCCGCAGATATTTGTTGTAGTAGGTAAGCAGGATGCGCATCAGGTCCACCATGACGGCATAATGCGTGTCATCCTTGCCGAAGTTGGACAGATAGCGTTTATAGGCCGACTCCAGATCGGATATGTAGGCCCAGGTCTCCTTCAAGTCCTCATTTTTGAGGTCGTAAACCGGGGTCAGGCCCAGGCGTGAACGCAGCCTGCGCAGTACGTCCTCCCGGTCAAAGGGCTTTCCGATAAATTCCGCCACATTGTACCGTATCGCCTTTTCCACATTGTCCCTGGTGGGCTCCGCCGTAACCAAGAACACGGGGATCTGGTTCAGGCCCTTGTCCTCCATGAACTTCAGCACATCGAAACCGTCGATATGGGGCATGGAAATGTCCAGCAGGATGGCGTCCAGATGGCTGCCCTGGGTGGTGAGGTATTCAAAGGCCATATTCCCGCTGTTGGCCTCCAAAACCTCGAAGTCCCGGCAGAGGATGCTTTTTAAGATAATACGGTCGATCTCCGTATCGTCTACAATCATCAGACGCTTTCGTTCCTGAGCCATAATCTCACCTCACACACCTTTCGCGCGCTTACGCGCCCTGATACCGCTTGATGCAGTCGATGACCTCCACCTGGACAGGCAGCATACGTTCAAACTCCGCCTTGGCGTCCGCCGCCTTTCCGGCCCGCAGCAGGACCAGCGCCGAATTATAGCCGTTGAACAGCGGGGTGAGGGCCAGATTGCCCGTGACGCCCTTGAGCATATGGATCCGCTTGACGAGGTCGTCCAGATCGGCGCCGCTGAAGTCCTCCACGCTCACCGGATTATCCCGCACCGCGTCCACGAACATCCCCAGCATCATCTCATAGAGGGAGCTGTCCCCCATCACCCGTCCCAGTCCTTCATCCACATCCACGCCAAGTTTTTTTAATTCTTCGATCAGGTTCATACCTCAGAACTCCTTTCCTGTACTGCGCTCAGTTCCTTTTCTTTCCGGCTGTCCAGCACCTGCTGGATGGCCGCTTTCAATTTGTCCATCTGGACCGGCTTTGCCACGTGGGCATCCATCCCGGACTCGATCGCGTCCCGCACATCGTCCACAAAGGCGTTGGCCGTCATGGCGATAATGGGAATGCTCCTGGCCTCGGGGTGGCTGCCGCCCCGGATGGTCCTGGTTGCCTCATAGCCGCCCATGACCGGCATCTGCACATCCATCAGGATCAGGTCATAGGTCCCCGGCGGGGAGGTTTCAAAGCTGTTCACCGCCTCCTGGCCGTCGCTTGCCACGTCGCACTCGGCACCCAGGCTGGAGAGGATCTTCACCAGGATGATCCGGTTGACCTCGATATCGTCCACCACCAGGATGTGTTTGCCCTCTACGACACTGTCCTGTTCCGTTTCGGCCTTCTTTACGCTGCCCATGACCCGGCGGATGGCATCCTTGAACGTACTCATGAAGAAGGGCTTGGGCATGAAGTGGTTCACGCCGATCTCCATGGCCTCCTGCTCGATCTCGCTCCAGTCGTAGGCGGTGAGCAGCAGGATAGGGATCTTGTCCGGATAATTCTTCCGGATGAGCCGGGCGGTCTCCAACCCGTCCAGATTGGGCATCTTCCAGTCCAACAGGATCAGGTCGTAAGGATGCCCCGCCTCCCGGGCCTCCCGCATCATCTGGATGGCGGTCTCCCCGTTGGTGGAGTAGTCCACCAGCACCCCGGTCTCCCGCATGGCGTGGACGATATTCCGGCAGGCCTCCTCGTCATCGTCGGCTACGATCATCTTACCCACGCTGTGGTCGGCCCAGAACCTGGGGTCGTCCTCCCGCTCCTGGATACGCAGCTCCAGCTCCACGGTGAAGGTGCTGCCCTCGCCCAGGCGGCTGTCCACCTTGATGGTGCCGCCCATCAGATCCACCAGGCTCTTGGTGATGGCCATGCCAAGGCCGGTGCCCTGGATCTGGCGGGTGGCGGAGGTCTCCTCCCGGGTAAAGGGATCAAAGATCACCTTTTGGTACTCCTCGCTCATGCCCAGGCCATTGTCGCTGACGATAAACCGCACCCGGCTGTGGCTCTCCACTACCTGGGACAGCTCCTCCACGCGGATCTCGATATGGCCGCCCTCCTGGGTATACTTCACCGCGTTGGACAGCAGATTGATGAGGATCTGGTTGATCCGCAGCTTATCCCCCAGCAGGTGCTCGTAGACCAGCGAGGACACCGTGATGTCGAAGGTCTGCTTCTTCAGCCTTGCCTGGGGACGGATGATGGTGTTGATCTCGTCGATCACATTGGCCAGGTCCACTTCGGAAATGTTCAGCGTGGCGCTGCCGCTCTCGATCTTGTTCATGTCCAGCACGTCGTTGATGAGGCCCAGCAGATGCTGGCTGGCCGCGTCGATGCGCTGGGCATACTCCAGCACCTGGTCCGGGTTGTCCGGCTCCTCCTTCAGCAAACCGATGAACCCGATGATCGCGTTCATGGGTGTGCGGATATCGTGGCTGACACTGCCCAGGAAAGCGGTTTTCGCCTCGTTGGCCACCTGGGCCATCTGCAGCGCCTCGGCCAGACTGTTCTGGGCGCTGCGCTCCTGGGTGCGGTCGGATATGTATATGACCAATTTGCTCCTGCCCTGCAGCAGCGTGCAGTACACGCTCTCCCGGAACCATTTGCGCTCCCCTGTCCTGGGGTTGACCCGCTCGGTTTTCAGGGCCTCCAGCGCCATTCCGGGCTCCATTTCCGCCAGGGCGGCCTGATCGATCTGCTGTTCGGAGAGATACACCGCGCTCCCCACTGCCCTCATGTCTGCCATAGCGGCTTCCTGGGTGACCCCCAGCACACGCTCGATGTTGGGGCTCACATATTCCACCTGGCCGGACCGCGTGTCTATCATCATGTACACGTCGTTGGTGCTGCTGGCAAGGTACGTCGCGAAGATATTGAACTGCTGCTCCTGATATTCGATGGTTCGGTCTTTTTCCTCTATGTCCTTGTTAGTGCGCCAGATGAGCACGATGAACACGCCGCAGGCCGACAGCACCACCGCCAGGAGCAGCAGCGCCACCTGGGAATCCAGCAGGATCTGATCCGCCTCCTTCGTGATGGCGTCCATGGGCACGATGGAAACCAGGAACCACTGATCCACAGCCACTATCGGAACGTAAGTATAGACAAAGGCCCCCATTTCCCCGGTGAACACGATGCTGCCCGCCTCGTCCTTCTCCAGCGCGGCCATCAAGCCGTCCATATTCTCCGGCCTGCCGTGGTTCCCGGTGAGTACGTCCAGGATATTGGTATAGAGGTGGTCGTCCATCATCCCCTCCGACCGGAGCAGGATCTCGCCCTGCTCGTTCACCACATAGGCCAAACCCTGACCGTCATAAAAGGAAAGGGAGAAGGTCGCGGAGACCTTGGCGCGGTCGTAGCTTTTCTGGATCACGCCCCTGTGCCCATGGGAAAAGGTAAACGCCTCGTAATAACCAAACTTCGGCTCGCCGGAAAACAGCCCTATGTAGGAATCCCGCACACCGCTTCCGGAAAGGCCGCTGTAGTAGGCCAAGTCCTCCTCGTTCACCTGGCGGATGCTCTCGGTGGCGTTGCTGCAAAACCAGCCCTCATCCAGGCACATCACCGAGTAGATCGCGTCCACCTCATCGAACAGGGTCAGCTGGCGCTGGACCTCCTCCGGGCCGCTGATCTCATTGCGGGAAAAATACTCCGCAAAGCTGTGCAGCCGCTCCTGGTCTCCCGCGATGAAATTATCGAATGCCTGCTGCTGCTGCTCGGTCACGGTCATCACGTTCTGGATGGCCTGATCCATCAGCTTGCCGCGCAGCGTTGAAACATAATTGATCCCCCCTACCATGATCACGCCCAGGCACGCCACGATCAGGACGATCAACCAGATCCTTTGCTTCTTCTTCCGCCTTTTCACCATTCTACTCGCCCTCATACCGTTATATTTAAATTCACGGGCAGCATAAAAGGTTTATCCGCGCCGCCAACTCTTTTTACGCATGGAACAGCGTGGATCCATCAGCATCCACTTCCGAATAATTCCTTATCTTTATTTTACAGTATAGCTCAAAGGTTTACAGAATGCAAGCGGTTTTGGGAAAACAGTTTTTGTAAAGCCGCTTGCATTTTTGAGCAAATTGATTATACTTGAATTGGAACGGGAATTGTGCCGCGCCCTGAAATCCTGCCCTTAACTAGTACAGATCATGAAGGTGAACGGAAATGTTAGAGAACATCAAAAAGCACCAGCGGGCGCTGTTGGTTGGCTTGATCGCCGTTTGTATGGCGGCCGCCCTGGCCGGCGGGGTTCAGTATTTTAAAAAATTGCAGAACAATCTCCTGGACAGCGCGATCCAGGACGTGATGAACGTGACCTTGCAGCAAAAGCAGTCCTTCGACGATTTCATTTCCATGGATCGGGAGGATCTGCACGGCTGCGCGGAGTATTTTTCCCAACACGGGCACGACGAGGACATCCAGGATCTGCTGGCTGTTTTCGCGGGAATGGACGCGAATTTCGCGGTAGTCTGTCTGGAGGACAGCTGGATCTACAGCAGCAACCACGGCAAGGTCATACACTCGG
>CAZCFU010000012.1:0-17023 GCA_964498005.1 uncultured Oscillospiraceae bacterium
ATCGACTACGCCGAGGCCCACAACGTGCCTTTGAAGATCTCCCGTGAGACCAATTACTCCAAGGATAAGAACCTGTGGCACCTGAGCCATGAGGGCCTGGATCTGGAGGATCCCGCCAACGAGCCGCTGTACGATAAACCGGGATTCCTGGAGATGGGCGTGTCCCCGGCTATGGCCCCCGACGTCCCCGCATATGTCACGCTGGACTTTGAGAAGGGCTGGCCCGTGGCCATCGACGGGGAGAAGATGAAGGCGTCCGATATCATCCGCAAGCTGAACAAGCTGGGCGGGGACAACGGCATTGGCCTGCTGGACATCGTGGAAAACCGTCTGGTGGGTATGAAGGATCGGGGCGTGTACGAGACCCCGGGCGGCTCCATCCTCTACCGGGCCCATGAAGTGCTGGAAATGATCACCGTGGACAAGGATACCAAGCACATGAAATCCAAGCTGGCTGTGGATTTCGCTGACCTGGTCTACAACGGCAAGTGGTTCACCCCCCTGCGGGAGGCCCTCCAGGCTTTTGCCGTAGACACCCAGAAGTATGTCACGGGGCAGGTAAAGCTGAAGCTGTACAAGGGCAACATCATCACCTCCGCCGTTACCTCCCCCGAGACACTGTATTCCGAGAACCTGGTGACCTTTGAGGAGAGCGACTACGACCAGAAGGACTCCCAGGGCTTCATCAACTTGTGGGGTCTGCCGGACAAGGTGCAGGCGCTGCGGGAGCAGGGGAAGCTGTAAGCGTGATACCATAAGTAAGTGAGGTAATTGACATGAAACTTTGGGCGGGCCGTTTCCAGAAGGAGACAGACACCCTGGTTAACGACTTCAACTCGTCCATCGGCTTTGACGCCCGACTGTACGAGCAGGACATCCGCGGTTCCATGGCCCATGCCGCTATGCTGGGCAGGACCGGTATCATCGAACAGCATGAGGCGGAGAAGATCGTAGAGGGGCTTCAGGCCATTCTGGCGGATATCGAGGCCGACCAGGTGGAGTTCTCGTTAGACAATGAGGACATCCACATGAACATCGAGGCCCTGCTCACCGAGCGCATCGGACAGACGGGCAAGCGGCTGCACACCGCTCGCTCCCGCAACGACCAGGTGGCCACAGACTTCCGGCTGTATGTGAAGGAGGAAATCCCCCGTATCATCGGTCTGGTGCTGGATCTGGAGAAGGTGCTGGTGAAAAAGGCCAAGGCCAATCTGTCCACCGTGATGCCCGGCTACACCCATTTGCAGCGGGCCCAGCCCACCACCTTCGGCCACTACATGATGGCTTATGCCAATATGCTCAAGCGTGATATCACCCGTCTGGAGGACTGCTTGGAGCGGATGGATGAGTGTCCGCTGGGTTCCGGGGCGCTGGCGACCTCCACCTATCCTGTGGATCGGTTCCAGACCGCCGCCGGTTTGGGGTTTGCCAAGCCCACAGACAACTCCATGGACTCGGTGTCCGACCGGGATTACGCCATCGAGCTGATGTCTGCGCTGTCCATTCTGATGATGCACCTGTCCCGGTTCTCCGAGGAGATCATCCTGTGGTGCTCCTGGGAGTTCAAGTTTGTGGAGCTGGACGACGCCTATTCCACCGGCTCGTCCATCATGCCCCAGAAGAAAAATCCCGACGTGGCCGAGTTGGTCCGGGGAAAGACGGGGCGGGTGTACGGCTCGCTCATCACCCTGCTCACCGTGATGAAGGGCCTGCCCCTGGCCTACAACAAGGATATGCAGGAGGATAAGGAGCCGGTGTTCGACGCTATCGACACGGTGGAGTTGTGCGTCCCCGTGTTTGCCGCCATGCTGGACACGCTGACGGTGAAGGATAAGAACATGGCCCGGGCGGCGTCGGTGGGTTTCATCAACGCCACCGACTGCGCCGATTACCTGGTGAAGAAGGGGATGCCCTTCCGGGAGGCGTACATGATCGTGGGCCGGCTGGTTCATATGTGTATCCGTACAGGGGAAAGCCTTGACACCCTGCCCCTGAAGGACTTTCGGGCCATCTCCCCACTCTTCGACGAGAGTGTATACGATGCCCTCCAGCTCAATACCTGCGTCAATGAGCGCAAGGTATACGGCGGCCCGTCGGAGGAGAGCGTGAAGAAGCAGATCGAACTCATCGAGGAATTTGTGGCTCAGCGGAGAACGGAGGCGTGACATGGATCTATTTCCCTTTTTCAAAAGTGTTCTGGAGCAGGACCGCAGCGCGGTGGTGCTATGCGATCTGGAGCACACGATCATCTACATGAATCCTACGGCGGGGGAGCGGTATGCCAAGTATGGCGGTATGGAGCTGGTGGGCAAGAGCCTTCTGGACTGCCACTCGCCTCAGGCCAATGATATGATTAAAAAAGTTATTGCATGGTTCCAGGAAAGTTCGGAACACGATCTGATCTACACCTTCCGCAATGAGAAAGAAAACAAAGACGTATACATGGTTGCGCTGAGGGGTGACGATGGAACGCTCATCGGCTACTACGAAAAGCACGAGTATCGTGACCGGGAGACCATGAAGCTGTACGACTTCAAACCGTAAACACGGCGTAGGACGTGAACAGAATGAGCAAGCCAAAAATCTACATCGACGGCAGAGAGGGCACCACCGGTCTGCAAATATATGAGCGGCTGGAGGGCCGGGACGACATCGAGCTGCTTCTCATCGACGAAAGCAAGCGCAAGGATTTAGAGGAGCGGCGCCGCCTGCTCAACGCCGCCGACCTGGTGTTTCTGTGCCTTCCCGATGACGCGGCCCGTGAAGCGGTTTCCCTTGTCACCAATGAGAATACCAGGATTATCGACTGCTCCACAGCGCACCGAACCAATCTTAACTGGATCTATGGTTTTCCGGAGCTTTCCAAGCTGCACCGGGCACGGATCATGGACGCGAAGCGGGTGGCAAACCCGGGCTGCCACGCCACAGGCTTTGTCAGTATCGTGGCTCCTCTGATAGGCATGGGCCTGCTGTCTCCCGACGCCGCATTATCCTGCTTCTCCCTCACCGGCTACTCCGGCGGGGGAAAGAAGATGATTGCCCGGTATGAACAGGACAGCCGCCCTCCTGCGTTCAGCAGCCCCGCCCTCTACGGCCTGCCGCAAAACCACAAGCATCTGCCCGAGATGCGGCTGCGCAGCGGGCTGGAGGTTCCACCGGTGTTCGTTCCCGTTGTGGACGACTACTATAAAGGAATGGCCACCACGGTTTGTTTCCATATGTCGCAGTTCCGCAACATATCCGCCCTGGCGGAGACGCTCCATGTATCGCCGCTCCAGGCGGTTTGGCAAAGGCTTCGGGAGTTCTACCTCTGGTCTGATGAAGAAAACGGCATCGTTCGGGTGGAGGGCGACCCCACTGACCCGGAAACCGGCATCGACAGCGGCTTTAAGATTTACGCCAATATGTGGCGGGGGAAGGACACCTTGTCCATCATTGTGGCGGGCAGCGACGAACAGTTCACCATTACGGCGTTGTTCGATAACCTGGGCAAGGGCGCGTCCGGCGCGGCGGTTCAGAATATGAACCTGATGCTTGGCTTTGAGGAAACCAAGGGGCTGAATATCTGAAATGTGGGTAGGGAGCGGCGCGCTGTTAAGCCCCGTGTCCAATCAAAAGTGAGGAGTTATGGGAATGCTGAAAGAGATATCCGGCGGCGTGTGCGCCGCCAAGGGCTTTACCGCTTCCGGTGTACACTGCGGCGTGAGGACAGGGAGCGATCTGGACAAGAACGACCTGGCCATGATCCTGTCCGAGTGTGAATGCTCCGCCGCCGCGGTATACACCATGAACCGGGTGAAGGCCGCCCCCATTTACGTGACGATGGGCAATCTGGAGGATGGGGTGTGCCGGGGGATCATCGCCAACAGCGGAAACGCCAACGCCTGCGCTCCTATGAGCCATGAGAACGCGGAGCGGATGTGCGCCCTGGCCGCCCAGGCCACCGGGCTGAAGAGCGCCGATTTCATTGTGGCCTCCACCGGTGTAATCGGCCAGGAGATGAACATCTCCGCCATTGAGAAGGGAATGCCCGCGCTGGCCTCTGCCCTGAGCGCGGAGGGCTCCGACGCCGCGGCCCGCGCCGTCATGACCACCGACACGGTAAAAAAGGAGACCGCTGTTTCGGTGAGCATCGGCGGCAAGACCGTCACGATTGGAGCCATTGCCAAGGGCTCCGGCATGATCCACCCCAACATGGGGACTATGCTGTGTTTCATCACCACAGACTGCGCCATCACCCACGATGTGCTCCAGGACGCCCTCCACGAGATCGTCCCCCGCACCTTTAACCGGGTGACAGTGGACGGCGATACATCCACCAATGATATGTGTGTGGTGCTGGCCAATGGTCTGGCGGGCAACGAGCAGATCGAGTGGAAGGACGACAGCTACACCGTATTTTACAAGGCGCTTTATCAGGTGTGCGAGACCATGGCCAGGGCGATCGCCGCCGACGGTGAGGGCGCTTCCCGGCTGGTGACCTGCACTGTCCGCTGCGCCCGCGGCGAGGAGAGCGCAGAGCGCCTTGCCAAGGCGGTGGTGGGCTCTTCGCTGGTAAAGGCGGCGCTGTTTGGCGCGGATGCCAACTGGGGGCGGGTCCTGTGCGCCATGGGCTATTCCAAAGCCCCCTTCCGCCCGGAGTATGTGGATATCAGCTTTTCCTCCATCCAGGGGAACATCCTGGTGTGTGAGAAGGGCATCGGCCTTGACTTTGACGAGGAGCTTGCCAGGAAAATCCTCAGCCAGGACGAGGTGGTCATCGATGTTTCCCTCAACGAGGGCGGCAGCGAAGCCACCTGCTGGGGCTGTGACCTGACCTACGAATACGTGAAAATCAATGGTGACTATAGAACCTAAGAGCCGGACATTTTCTGTGATTTTTATATTTTGCCTTGAAAGGGTGCTTTTCCATGTCCTCACTCATTGAGCGCGCCCAGGTGCTGGCCGAGGCGATGCCCTACATTCAAAAATTTAACGGGAAGACCATGGTGGTGAAATACGGCGGAAACGCCATGATCTCAGAGGAGCTGCGTCAGGCGGTGATCTCCGACCTGATCCTGCTCTCCTTAGTGGGGATCCGGGTGGTGGTAGTACACGGCGGCGGGCCGGAGATCAGCGATATGCTGAAGCGGCTGGGGCATCAATCCAGGTTTGTGGATGGACTGCGCTATACCGACGAGGAGACCATGGAGGTAGTTCAGCAGATCCTATGCGGCAAGGTGAACAAGGATCTGGCGGCCCTCATCAACAGCCAAGGGGGCAGGGCAGTGGGCCTGTGCGGCATGGATGCCGACCTGTTCCAGGCCGTTCAGCTGGACGAGAAGTATGGCTTGGTGGGCTCCATTCAGAGGGTGAACCCCTCCGTTGTGGAGGACGCGCTCCACAACGGCTACATCCCGGTGGTGTCCTCTGTGGCCCGGGGCATTGACGGGCCGACCGCTTACAACGTGAACGCCGACACCGCTGCCGCCAAGCTGGCTGTCGCTTTGGGAGCGGAGAGGCTGCTGCTGCTCACCGATGTACGGGGCCTGCTCACCGATCCCAATGATGAAAGTACACTGATTTCCCTGGTTCGTGCCTCTGAGGTGGCGGGATTGGTGAAGGACGGCGTCATTCAGGGCGGCATGATCCCCAAGATCGACTGCGCCGCCGAGGCGGTGTGTTCCGGGGTAAAGAGCACTGTCATTCTGGACGGACGCATCCCCCACTCCATCCTCATCGAACTGCTCAGCGACGCGGGCGTAGGCACGATGATCACAATTTAGCGTCTGAGCCGTCGTAAACAGGCGAAGTGTGATATCATAAGGAGGATTATCTCCATGACGTTTGAACAACTGCGAGATCTAGACCGTCAATATGTTGTGCAGAGCTATGGCCGCAGTCCCATCGCCATCGACCATGGACAGGGGGCTGCTTTGTACGGCCCGGACGGAAAGGAGTACATAGACTTTGCCTCCGGCATCGGCGTGCTGTCGGTGGGCACCGCCAATCCCAAGTGGCAGGCCGCCATCGCCGAACAGGCGGGGAAGCTGGGCCACATCTCCAACCTGTACTACTCTGAACCCTATATCCGTTTGGCGGAAAAGCTGTGTACCCGCTCCGGTATGGCGGCGGCGTTTTTTGGCAATTCCGGCGCGGAGGGCAACGAGGGCGTCATCAAGCTGGCGCGGAAGTATTCCTGGGAGAAATATGGCGAGGGAAGGGGCACTGTCATCACCCTGAACCGCTCGTTCCATGGCCGCACCATTACCACCCTGGCCGCCACCGGCCAGGATGTGTTCCACAAATATTTTTTCCCCTTTACCGAGGGCTTCCGCTGGGCGGATCCCAGTATTGATTCTGTCCGGCAGACAGCGGGCGAGGATGTCTGCGCCGTGCTGGTGGAGCTGGTGCAGGGGGAGGGGGGCGTGCTGCCCCTGGATCCCGGGTTTGTACACGATCTGACTAAGCTGTGCGCGGATCGGGACTGGCTCTTCCTGGTGGACGAGGTACAGACCGGCATAGGCCGCACCGGATCGCTGTTCTGTTTCCAGCAGTACGGCGTACAGCCTGACGCGGTGTCCTTTGCCAAGGGGATTGCCGGGGGCCTGCCTATGGGCGGCTTCCTGGTGAATGAAAAGTGCCGCCATGTGTTCGCGCCGGGCGACCACGCCTCAACCTTCGGCGGCAACCCAGTGGCTGCCGCCGCGGCCTGCGCGGTGCTGGATATTTTGGATGATGAGGCCATTTCCCAGGTGAAAGGAAAGGGCGAGTACCTGCGGGCCGCTATTGAGTCCATGGATCTGCCCTGTTTGGGTAAGACGCGGGGCATGGGCCTGATGATCGGCGTGGAGGTGTCGGAGGGCTTCTCCAACAAGGAGCTGTGCGCCAAGCTGAACCAGGCGGGACTGCTCAGCCTCACCGCCGGGCCGGGTCTGCGGTTCCTGCCGCCGCTGACCATCACCAAAGAAGAGCTGGACAGGGGATTGGCCATTTTGAAAACGGCGCTCTCCTAAAAGAAGCCCCTTGCACCGCAAGGGGCCTTTTCTTTTTTTAAGCAACATGATATAATGTGAAAAAAGGGGGAAGGACGATGACTCCGCAGGAACAATTGCAGCAATGGATCAAGGACAGTGATAATATTGTCTTTTTTGGAGGGGCGGGCGTGTCCACTGAGAGCGGCATTCCCGACTTTCGCAGCGTGGATGGCCTTTATAACCAGAAGTATGACGAGCCGCCGGAGACCATCCTCAGTCACACCTATTTCACCCGCCGCACAGAGGACTTTTATCGCTTCTATCGGGACAAAATGCTCTGCCTGGACGCCAAGCCCAACGCCGCCCATCTCAAGCTGGCGGAGCTGGAGCGGGCGGGCAAGCTGAAAGCGGTGGTCACCCAGAATATCGACGGGCTCCACCAGCTGGCAGGCAGTCAGACGGTGTATGAGCTTCATGGCTCGGTACACCGTAACTATTGTACCAAGTGCCGGACGTTTTGCGGCGTGGACTTTATCGCCGGGGGAGAGGGAGCGCCCCGCTGCCCGGTGTGCGGAGGGTTAGTGAAGCCGGACGTGGTACTCTATGAGGAAGGGCTGGATCAGGACACCGTAGAGGGGGCTGTGCGGGCCATCGCGCAAGCGGATGTGCTCATCATTGGCGGCACGTCCCTGGTGGTGTATCCCGCCGCGGGGCTCATCAACTATTACCGGGGAAATAAGCTGGTACTCATCAACCGGGATCCCACACCCTACGACGGACAGGCTGATTTGGTGATTCACGACTCCATCGGGAAAGTACTGGGAGGGGTTGAGTTATGAACGAGAGAAAGCCGGACCGTGTGGGCCAGGTGTTTGCCGCCCTGGGCAAATCGGTGTGTTATTTGTCGCTGTTTCTGGGGATGCAGCTGGTGGTAATGCTGCCTCTGCTGGTATCCATGATTTCACAGGCCGTTACCGGGGAATCGGTGGTGGACGAGGATGTTATCCTGGCCCTGCTCAGCGTCGATACGATGACTTTGTCGATGATTTCCGGCTTGCTTACCCTTACCGTTGTGCTGGCCTTTTACCTTGTCCGGAGGAAAAAGTTCAGCGAGGCGCTGTGGCTGCGGCCCGTACCGGTGCCCGCCCTGCTGACGGGGGCGGCGCTGGCGCCGGGGCTGTATCTGGTGGTCACGACAGCACTGGCTATGCTGCCTGAGGCGTGGCTGGACAGCTATGATGAGGCTTCCGCAGGCATCGACAGCGGCACCTTGACCGGGGTGATTGCCGTGGCGGTAGTGGCCCCCATTGTGGAGGAAGTCATTTTCCGGGGGCTTATCATGAATCGGCTGGCCCGGGTCATGCCCGCTTGGCTGGCGGTTGTGCTGTCCGCGGCCATATTTGGAGTGTGCCATGGACATCCGGTCTGGTTTGCCTACGCTTTTGTGCTGGGGGCGGTCTTTGGTTTCATTGATCTGCGGACGAACTCCATCCTGCCGTCCATCCTGGGGCACCTGGTATTCAACGCCATTGGTCAGATATTCTCCTTCCTTCCGGATACGGAGGAGGGGACAGAGATACTGATCGCCATGGGTGTGTTGCTGTTGGTCGCCATTGTGGCCCCGCTGATCAACCGCAAGGGTATCGCGGCGCTGTTTCGGCCTGCGCCCGAGCCGCTTCCGGCGCAAGAGCTGCCCGAGAAGCCCAAAAACTACGATTACGACCCCTGGGATCTGTGAGAAGCGGAAAGCCCCGTGCCGTTGGCGCGGGGTTTTCCACTTCTTGTATTTTATCGAAAAACAATAAAAAATACTTGACAAACGATAATTGACGTGGTAAGCTCATGGACAAGAGGTGGTCAAAATGGAACAAACTTCCGTGCAGAAGCTGGCCCGGGTGCTGCGAGTTATGGTTATGGCTGTATTTGTCTGCAATCTGATTGCCTTGCCTGTTGTACCATCTATGGTATATTGGTACGCAAATCAAGGCGAACTGGAGTATCGTCTGACCATTGGAAACAGCTTACTGAACATTTGGCTGCACGGGCTTTCCCGTGTGTGGAAAAACAGCCCTTACACCTTTATGCTAGCCCTGTTTCTGGTGGTCTGCGGCATTTGCACTGCCGCCATTCTATGGCAGGGCAAACAGGTATTGGGAACAATTTTGCGGGGAGAGCCCTTCGTTCAGAATAATGCTAAGAGCTTGAAACGAGCGGCTGTGTGTTGCTTCATTATCTCTGGAATGGCGTTGGTCCGGCTGGTGTGGGGGCTGGCCGATTACAGGAACATCGGCCCCCTGCTCAGCTATAACGCCCTGTTCGTCCCCATTTTCCTGATGGGCGGGCTGCTGTTTATGGTCATGTCCGCCCTGTTCCGGCAGGCCGCCGAACTGAAGGCGGAAAACGACCTGACCATATAGGGGGCTGCGTATGGTGGATATTGTATATCCCCGCCCCCTGCGGGGGCGGGGACGAAAAGAGAGGGGCGGCGTATGGCGATTATCGTGAACCTGGACGTGATGATGGCCAAGCGGAAGATGTCCCTGGGGGAGCTGTCTCAAAAGGTGGACGTCACCATGGCCAACCTGTCCATTTTGAAGAACAACAAGGCCAAAGCGGTGCGCTTTTCCACGCTGGAGGCCATCTGTAAAGCGCTGGACTGCCAGCCGGGGGACATTCTGGAGTTTATCCCGGATGAGGCGGAATAGCTAAATAAGACAGACCGCATGACCGCCCCGGCCATGGGGCGGTCTTTTTGCGGCCCATTTTGAAAGGAGAATGTACGATGAAACGCTTTTTGACCCTTGCACTGATCGTTCTTGTGACGCTTTATTCCCTGTCCGGCTGTGGCAGCGGCGGGGAAGTGATCGACTACAATTTGGTGTTCGTTAACAATTCGGATGCTACCATTGTTGAGGTCGTGGTGGATTTTGCGGACCGGGATTCAGGGATGCGGAACGCCGACAGCAGCCCCCTGAAACGGGGAGAAACCTTTGGCTTTGAGGCAGGGGAGTACCCGGTGACAGTGTTGGTATACGACACGGCCGTTGGTAGGATTGCGGAAGGAGAGCTGGCCCGAATCGTGATTCAACAAGCCCCGCCGGAAGGGGAGCGCTGGTATGTCACAGCTCAGGATGGGACACACGGTATTGTGCTGACGGCAGATACCGAGTGGCCAGAGGGAGCGTGAAATGTTACATTTTCCTGATCCGTGCCCATGCTTTTCTATGCCTGCGCCTTGCTTTTTGCTCTCAATCGCGATATAATAAGGGCAAATCAAGAGAAATGAGGTGCGGTCATGATCGCAAATGAGCGGCAATTCCACATCAACTGCAAGCAGGGGGACGTGGGGCGGTACTGCATTCTTCCCGGTGACCCCGGGCGGTGCGAGAAGATTGCCCGCTATTTTGACGACCCCGTTCATGTGATGACCAACCGGGAGTACGTCACCTATACCGGCACCCTGCTGGGGGAGAAGGTGACCGTCACCTCCACCGGCATCGGCGGGCCGTCCGCTTCCATTGCCATGGAGGAACTGGCCAATCTGGGCGCGGACACCTTCATCCGGGTGGGCACCTGCGGCGGCATCAGGCTGGACGTGGCCAGTGGCGATGTGGTCATTGCCTCTGGGGCTGTTCGCATGGAGGGCACCAGCCGGGAATACGCCCCCATCGAGTTCCCCGCCGTAGCGGATTATGAAGTGCTCAGCGCCCTGGTGGACGTGGCCAAGGCGGGGAAAAAGCGCTGGCACGTCGGAGTGGTGCAGTGCAAGGACTCCTTCTATGGCCAGCACTCGCCGGAGCGTATGCCTGTGTCCTACGAGCTGCAAAGCAAGTGGGAGGCGTGGAAGCGGCTGGGCGTACTGGCCTCCGAGATGGAAAGCGCGGCGCTGTTCACTGTAGCCGCCTCCCGTGGCTTGCGGTGCGGCGCGGCGTTCCACGTCATCTGGAACCAGGAGCGCAATGCCGCGGGACTTGACCAGACCCGGGACGAGGACGTGGATGCCGCCGTCCGGGGAGGGGTCGAAGCGGTAAAGCTGCTCATCCAGCGGGATCGGGAAAAAAATACATAAAAAACGAGGGCTGCTGTCAGGAACAGCGGCCCTCATTTTTGTCTTCTGCCTCATGACAGCGGCAGTCCTCCTCGCTAGGTGCTTTCAGCGCCAGTGTGGCCAGATTGTCAGCCAGCATATCGAAGACTGCGGACAGCAGCTCGATCTGTTCCGCTGTCTTGCCCTGGGCAATCAGCACGGACAGCGCCGCCGCCGCGGACACCAGATCGCCGCCCTGTCCCTGAGAGCCGCAACAGCAGCGCCTCATTGCGCCCACCCCCTTTGGGTATAGTATATGCGGAAAAGAGGGCTTTGGGCAATCAAAAGGGCCCAGGAGGGGAAAACTCCGGGGCCCTTTTGCGTTTATAGCTTTTTGACATACCGCAGATCCACGCAGATGGTGTTGTGGGGGAAGGGAATATCGGCATGAGTGCCGTCCCAGGTGAAGCCATGGGCGGCGTAGAATCGCCGGGCCGCCTCGTTCTCCCGCAGGACGAATACGAAAGCGTGTTCAAAGCCCTCCGCCTTCATCCGGCGGCATGCCTCTTCAAACAACAGTCCGCCGTAGCCGTAACCACGTTCCGCCGGATGGGTATAGAAGGAGGCGATCTCGCCCCAATCGGAATAAGCGGCGTTGTCGAAGGTACAGATGTCGCCGGGATTATAGTTCACCGTCCGGGCCTTGCAGTAGTTGAGACAGGACACCGGAACATCCCCTCGGTAGAGGAGCAGGCCGTGAACGCCATTTTGCGCTTCGTAATTGGCGCGGAACACCTCCACCCAGCGGTCGTCGGTGATCTCCGATGCCATATAGTCGGCGGGCACCGCGTCCACGTAGGTGTCCCGCCAGCCCAGGGCATGGATCAGGGACATGGCCTGGAAGTGTTCGTCGGTACAGGCGTCTACAAATCTCAATTCGTCCATAAAAGCCTCCCCAAAGCCGTCCAGATCGGGCGGTTTTTGTATGTCAGCGGCAGTTCCCCAAGCCCGCCCTCGCTTCCGGTCAACGTATTGGTCATACCATGTGATTATGGGGCAGCCCCCTGTTACGATACCTTTGTGCGCGGTTTGGGCATAACGGTTACGTGGAGGGATCGAACCCCCTCGCGCCGGCCCTTCGGCGCCACCAATGAGGTCCGGCTCATTCTCAGCCGGGAGAGATGCGTTCGCCCCGGAAGCTACCGACTGCCGCGTTACATCAATTCGGTGGCCCAATTGGCGGCTTGGATGGAGTTGTCCAGCAGCCGCAGGTCGCGCGCCTGTGCATCTATCTGCTTTTGCAGCTCCTTCACGTTCACGGTGCTGAGCAGCTTGATTTCCGTGTGGGTGGCCCGTCGGCCCAGTTGGCTGGCGCTGTATACCAGGTCTCGGTAGGCGCTGAGCTTCAGCTTCAGCGCGTCCCTCCGGGCCAGCAGGGCGGTGAGACTTTCATCCGCTACCAGGGTTTGGCAGTTGGTCAGGTTGATCCGGGTAATGAGCGATTCTAAATTAGAAACACAGCCGTCCAGCTCGGCCAGCAACTCCTTGGGTTCCTCAGCGGGAGTTTCGCCCTCCTGCACGATGGCGTTGGCACTCAGCCGCTGCTGGAGCTGTTGAATGCGACGGCCCAGATCTGCCCGCTCCTGTAGGGCTTCCGCTAATTTCATGGGAGTACCTCCTTACTTACACACCCGCGCCCACGGGCGCTTTGTCTGCTTCCTGCTTAGCCAAAGCCTTGGCGTTGGCCAGCATCAGCTTGATACGGTTTTCCTGGTTGATTTTCGTGGCGCCGGGGTCGTAGTCGATGGCCACGATGTTGGAATTTGGGTAGTCGTCCTTGAGACGGCGGATCATACCCTTGCCCACGATGTGGTTGGGCAGGCAGCCGAAGGGCTGGGTACAGACAATGTTAGGAACCCCGGAGTGGATGAGCTCCAGCATCTCGCCGGTGAGCAGCCAGCCCTCGCCCATCTTGTTGCCGTCGCCCAGATAGCCCTGTACCAGCTTGTGCATATTTTCGAAGGTGCCAGGAGCCCGGAAGCGGCTCTTTTCCAGCGCCGCGATCATATCCTTTTGACAGGCCTCGATGTAGCCCTTGAATATCTGGCAGAATTTCTTCTTTGCCCACAGCCCACCGTAGATGTTCACATCCACCTCGCGGTTAAAGATTTTAAAGATCATGAAGTCGGTGAGGCCGGGCACCACAGGCTCTGCCCCCTCGGATAGCAGGAAATCCTCCAGATTGTTGTTGCCCAGGGGAGAGAATTTCACGTAGATCTCGCCGACCACTCCCACCCGAACTTTTTCCTCGTGAGAGACGGGGATGGTTTCAAAATCGGCCAAAATGGCGTCAAAATTGGCCCGCATCTGCTTGCGGCTCATGCCGCGGCCCGCCCGGAAGCTGTCAATGAGCTGGCTTTGCCAGTGATCCAGCATCCTGTCGGTGTCGCCGGCGGTAAGCTCATAAGGGCGCACTTGGTTGGCGGCGTTGACCAGCAGGTCGCCGTACATCATGCCATAGATCAGCTTGCGGATCAGGGGAAGCGTAAGAGAGAAACCGGGATTTTTCTCCAATCCGGACAGGTTCACCGAAATCACGGGCACGAATTCCAGTCCCGCCTTTTCCAGCGCCTTACGCAGCAGATGGATATAGTTGGAAGCCCGACACCCGCCGCCGGTCTGAGTGATAAATAAAGCCACCTTGTGTGGGTCATACCCGCCGTTCTTGATCGCGTCGATAAGCTGGCCAATGACCAGCAGGGCAGGGTAGCAGGTGTCGTTGTGGACATATTTCAGGCCCTCATCAATGATCCCACGGTGATTGGTGTTAAGCATATCTACTTTATAGCCCTCTAACACCAATAATTGGCGAAACATCCCGAAGTGGACGGGGAGCATCTGGGGCATCAGGATGGTGTACTCCTCTTTCATCTCCTTGGTGAAGAGCAGTCGTCCGTCCTTATCGTAAACCAATTCAGCCATAGTCAATTTTCCTTTCGCTTTAGGATCAGTTATCCCGGGTGGCCCAGGCGAGCTGACCTGTAGATTGGGTCATGCCCAGGGAGCGTTGGAGGGCCAGGGAGGGTTCGTTGCCGTCAAACACCTGGCCGTAGGGGATGTGCCCCCGGGACAGCTCCAAGTTGATCATATGGGACTGGAGCAGGGTGGCTAGACCACGGCGGCGGTACTGGGGCAACACCTCCAAAAGCCCGATGGAGCCCTCGGCATGGCGGCCGGCGAAAGCCGTCAGGATGTCGCCATCGAACGCGCCGAATAGCTCGCCCCGTCCGATGAGCCAGCCCAGGTACTCTTCGTCCTCCAAATCATAGTTGGATATCACGGTGGGCAGATGGGAGGCATCCAGCGGCCGCACCTCCACGCCAAGCCCCGGCAGGGGAAGGGGAGCAGTATGGAGATAGCCAACCTGCCAGCAGGGGCGCAGCCCGGTAAAACCGAAACGCTCTTGCAAAAGGCCGGAATACAGTGTCTCATGAACGGTGATGAAGCCGGGAACGGCCGGAAGCAGCTCCAGCAGCTGTTCCGCCGTTTCCAAATTGTCGGCGAACATGGTAAAGCCGAACTGTGGGCCGTCGATGAGATTGGTAAAGGCAACCAGTGCCCCGTGGGGCGTCGCGCCCAACACCTTACCGTCCCCACGGCGGATGGCCTCAGTCAGGTCCAAATACAGTACCGGGTCGCGATTCAGCGCGGCCTGACAGACGGATAAATCAGTTGTCATGGCGCTTACGCTCCTCCATCGCCGCCATCAGGGAGCGGATGCGGATTTTTACCGCACCCAGGTTGCTGATATCATCGATTTTAAGCTGGGTGTAAAGCTTTCCGCCTTGCTCCAGGATGGAGCGCATTTCATCGCCTGTGATGGCGTCGGTGCCGCAGCCAAAGCTGACCAGCTGCACCAGCTGCATATCCGGCTGCTCGCACACATACCGGGCGGCGTTGTACATACGGGCCTGGAACGTCCACTGGTTGAGTACTTTGCGGGGGGCATAGCTCTCGTGAAAGGCCACCGCGTCCTCGCTGACCAGCACGAAGCCAAAGGAGGTAATGAGATCGTTGATACCGTGGTTGATTTCCGGATCGATGTGGTAGGGACGCCCCGCCAGCACAATGATGGGTAAGCCTTTTTTCTGTGCCTCGTCGATGTACTGCTGGCCCGTGTGGTGGATATCCTCTTTATAGCGGTCATAGGCCTGATATGCCGCGCGGATGGCGTTGACGGCCTCCTTGCGGGGGATGCCGAAGGTGTCGGCGAACCACTGGGAGCCGATGCGCTCGTAGTCCTTTTGGCGGTGCAGTCCAGCGTAGGGGTTGAGGAAGCGGGTCTTTTTCAGGTCGGGCATATTTGCCGCCAAAAGCTCGGGATAGTAGGCCACCACCGGGCAGTTATAGTTGTTGTCCGATGATTTTTCGTCAAAATTGTAGGACATACAGGGATAGAAGATGGCGTCCACCCCCATCTCCACCAGAGCCTCCACATGGCCGTGGAGCAGCTTGGCGGGGTAGCACACCGTGTCAGAGGGAATGGTGCGCTGGCCCTTGATGTACAGCTTCCGGGAGGAATCAGGGGAGAGTACTACTTCAAAATTCAGTCGGGTGAACAGCTCGAACCAGAAGGGGAGGTTTTCATACATATTCAGCCCGAAGGGGAGGCCGATACGCCCCCGGGAGCCGTTGCCGAAGCCCTTGCCCTCCATAGCCCGGAGCTTTTCATATTTGTAGCGGTACAGGTCGGGCAGTTCAACCTTCTCCTTGCCCAAGGGGCGGGAGCAGCGGTTGCCCGAGATGAACCGCCGTCCGCCGTCAAAGGTGTTGACGGTGAGAGAGCAGTGGTTGGTACACAGGTTGCAGGTGACGGGTTTGGCGCTGTGGGAGAAAGACTGTAAGGCGGATTCGCTTAACAGTGTGGATCGTTCCAATTTCAGATCCCGGGCGGCCAGCGCCGCGCCGAAAGCGCCCATGATGCCCGCGATAGTGGGTCGGGTGACCTCCCGGCCCAGCTCCTGCTCGAAGGCGCGCAGCACCGCGTCGTTGTGGAAGGTGCCGCCCTGCACCACAATGTGCCTGCCCAGGTCGTCGGCGCTGGCGGCGCGGATGACCTTATAGATGGCGTTTTTCACGATGGAGATGGAAAGACCGGCGCTGATGTCCTCCACGCTGGCGCCGTCCTTCTGGGCCTGCTTCACGGAGGAGTTCATGAACACGGTACACCGGGAGCCCAGGTTCACCGGCTTCTGGGTGAACAGGCCCAGCTTGGCAAAGTCGGCGATCTCATAGCCCAGGGCACGGGCGAACGTCTCGATAAAGGAGCCGCAGCCGGAGGAGCACGCCTCGTTGAGCATGATGGAGTCCACCGCGCCGTTGCGGATCTTGAAGCACTTCATGTCCTGCCCGCCGATGTCGATGATAAAGTCTACATCAGGGTTAAAGTGGGCGGCGGCGCGGTAGTGAGCCACTGTCTCCACAAGACCAAGGTCGCTGGAGAAGGCGTTTTTAATGAGATCCTCGCCGTAGCCGGTGACGGCGGAGCCGCGAATTTTGACGCGGTCGCCGCACAGCTTGTAGATCTCCTTGAGCTGTTCCAGCACCAGCGCCACCGGGTTACCTAGATTGGAGTGGTAATAGGTGTAAAGCAGTCCGCCATCCGGGGCAATGAGAACGATCTTGGCGGTCGTGGAGCCGGAGTCGATGCCTAAGTACGCGTCCCCAGCGTAGGTGCTGATATCCAGCTGGGGCGGGGTGGAGGCGTTGTGCCGGGCGGTGAACGCCTCATAATCCGCCTGACTTTCGAACAACGGCGGCATGGTATCCACCACCGATGTGGCCCCCCGGCTGTCCTCCAGTAAGCGCAGCAGCTCGTCAAAGGGCTGCGCCTCGTAGTCCGACGCGCACAGCGCCGCGCCCATGGCGGCGAAGCAGTCGCCGTCCTCGGGGAATACGGCATGTTCCTTGTCCAGCTGGAGGGTATCTACAAACCGTTCCCGCAGGCCCATGAGGAAGTGGAGCGGTCCGCCTAAAAAGA
>CAZCFU010000013.1:0-16821 GCA_964498005.1 uncultured Oscillospiraceae bacterium
CCGGGACTTGAACTGGTCCAAAATCCGGGTCACGTCCCGGATAAAGCCCATGTCCAGCATCCGGTCGGCCTCGTCCAGCACCACGGTCTGCACCTTGTCCAGCTTTACCGTGCGCCGCTTCATGTGGTCCATCAGCCGCCCCGGCGTGGCCACCACGATCTGGGGCTTGCTCTTGAGCTGGGTGATCTGCTTCTCGATGGGCTGGCCGCCGTAGAGGCACACCGCGCGCACCCCCTCCCGGAAGGCGCACAGATCCCGCAGCTCGTCCCGGATCTGGATGGCCAGCTCCCGGGTGGGGGCCAGCACCAGCCCCTGCACCGCGTCGGACGCGGGGTCGATGTGCTCCACCATGGGGATGCCGAAGGCGAAGGTTTTGCCGGTGCCGGTGGGGGCCTTGGCCACCACGTCCTTCCAGTCCATGAAGTAGGGGATGGCCCCGCCCTGGATGGGGGTGGCCTGGGTGAAGCCCTTTTTGTCCAGGGCTTTCATGGTGGCCTCCGACAGGCCCATATCCTTGTAATAATATATTTCTTGTACTTGCGCGCCGTTGATCTCCATACGGTCGTTCCTCTCAGTATAAATATTCGCTTGTTTTCTGTCACGCTTCGCCTGTTCGCGACGCGCGGCTTCCCTCCGACTCGGACTGGTCTCCGGGCCGCTACGCGGCCCTGCGCTCGTCCTCGCTCCAGTCCATCCGCACTGCTCACGACGGCTCAGAGCTTCTATTCACGGGCAAGCGGTGGGCTCCCCCTTGCAATGGTGGGCTCTCTGCCGCTCCACCAGGTCGGCGAGAGTGGTGCCGTCCACCACGGCGGACACCGCCTTGTGGATGTCCTGCCACAGCTCCACCGTCACGCAGTCGCAGCTGTGCTCGCAGTAGCCGTCGTCGGTGGCGCACTCCACCGGGGCCAGGTCGCCCTCCAGCGGGCGCAGGATATCCCCCACAGAATACTCCTCCGGCCGCCGGGTGAGCAGATAGCCGCCCCCCGCGCCCCGCACCGAGCGCACCAGTCCCGCCCGGGACAGAGGGGTGACGATCTGCTCCAGGTACTTGTCGCTGAGCTGCTGCCGCCGGGCCACGTCCCGCAGGGACACCGGGCCGTCGTCGATGTGCTGGGCGATATCCACCATCAGGCGAAGGGCGTAGCGCCCTTTTGTGGAAATTTTCATGGGTGTCCCTCCGATCGTGCCCACATAAAAATACATTTAATAACATAACACAATCCCCATGGGAATTCAAGGGAGAAATATCAGGATGGATTTTTGGGGAAGTTTTCATGGGGAGTCAAACAGATTTTCCCTTGCGTTTGAATCGCAACGTGGTATAATAGCTCTGTATAAATCAGAAACAAAAAGAGGAGGAGACATTGTGTTCAGTGGCAAATTGCATGGCATCCACGCTCCACACAGGAAGAACACTGTGGAGAGCGTACCGACGCGTATGCCGGTGCCCGCGATGATCACCGTCCCCATGTCCATGAATATCGGCGCGCCGGCCAAGCCGGTGGTGAAGCCGGGGGACGTGGTCAAGGTGGGCCAGATGATCGCCGAGGCGGGGGGCTTCATGTCGGCGCCCATCTATTCCGGCGTGTCCGGCAAGGTGAAGCGGCTGGATGAGATCGTCAGCTCCAACGGCCGGTTCGACACCGTCATCGTCATTGAAAGCGACGGCCTCCAGGAGACCTGGGAGGGCATCAAGCCCCCTGTGGTCACCGACAAGGCCAGCTTCGTGGAGGCGGTGCGCCAGTGCGGCTGCGTGGGTCTGGGCGGCGCGGGCTTCCCCACGTCGGTGAAGCTGAACGTGGATCCCGACCGGGTCCACAACATCATCATCAACGGCGCGGAGTGCGAGCCCTACATCACGTCCGACACCCGCACCATGATCGACAGCGCGGACGACGTGATCTACGGGGCCCAGCTGCTCCAGAAGTACTATACCGCCGACCGCATCGTCATCGGCATTGAGGACAACAAGCCCCAGTGCGTGAAGATCATGCGGGAGGCGGGCAAGGGCGTGCCCGGCTTCGAGGTGGCCTCCCTGCCCGCGCTGTACCCCCAGGGCGGCGAGAAGGTGCTGATCTACAACACCACCGGAGAGGTCGTCCCCGAGGGCAAGCTGCCCATCGACGTGGGCGCCATCGTCATCAACTGCACCACCCTGGCCGTCATCGCCAAGTACATCAAGACCGGTATGCCCCTGGTGGAGAAGGTCATCACCGTGGACGGCTCCGCCATCGCCAACCACCAGAACATCATCGCCCCGGTGGGCACCCCCATCCAGGACATCCTGAACTTCGTGGGCCTGAAGTGCGAGCCCAAGAAGGTGCTGTACGGCGGCCCCATGATGGGCATCTCCGTGCCCAGCCTGGAGGCCCCCATCATGAAGAACACCAACGCTATCCTGGCCTTCGACGAGAAGGACGCCGCAGACCCGGTGCCCTCCGCCTGCATCCGCTGCGGGCGCTGCGTGGCCCACTGCCCCTTCAACCTGATGCCCGCCGCCATTGAGAGCGCCTACAGCAACAACGAGCCCGAGACCCTCAAGGCGCTGAAGGTGAACCTGTGCATGGAGTGCGGCTGCTGCTCCTTCAGCTGCCCCGCCCGCCGGCCGCTGGTGCAGGTGAACAAGCTGGCCAAGGCCATGCTGAACAAGTACAACGCCGAGCAGAAGGCCGCCGCCGAGAAGAAAGCGGCCAAAGAAAAAGAAAAGGAGGCGGTCTAAATGGATAGAATGGTCGTCTCTGTCAACCCCCATGTCTACGCCAAGGACACCACACAGACCATCATGCGGGATGTGCTGATCGCCCTGTTCCCTGCCGTGATCGCGTCCATCGTGTTCTTCGGCATCCGCGCCCTGGTGGTGGAGTGCCTGTGCGTGGCCGTGGCCGTGGCCTGCGAGTGGGCCTTTGAGAAGATCTGCGGCAAGCCCATCACCGTCACCGACCTGTCCGCCGCCGTCACCGGCCTGCTGCTGGGCCTGAACCTGCCGGTGAGCATCCCCCTCTGGCAGGCCGCCTTCGGTTCCTTCGTGGCCATCGTGGTCATCAAGCAGTTCTTCGGCGGCATCGGCCAGAACTTCGCCAACCCCGCCATCACCGCCCGCGTCATCATGCTGGTGGCCTTCTCCGGCGCCATGACCAACTGGGTGCCCGCCGCGTTCTCCAACGCCCCGGCGGACGCCGTTACCGCCGCCACCCCCCTGGCCCTGCTGGGCTCCGAGGGCGTGGCCGGTGAGCTGCCCTCCTACCTCCAGATGTTCCTGGGTGCCCGGGGCGGCTCCATGGGCGAGACCAGCTGTCTGGCCCTGCTCATCGGCTTTGCCTACCTGCTCTACCGCAGGGTCATCTCCTGGCACACCCCCGTGGCCTTCATCGGCACCGTGCTGGTGTGCACCGCCCTGCTGGGCCAGCAGCCGCTGTACCAGGTCATGGCGGGCGGCCTGTTCATCGGCGCGATCTTCATGGCTACCGACTACACCACTTCCCCCCCCACCCCCGCCGGCAAGCTGATCTTCGGCGTGGGCTGCGGCCTCATCACGGTGCTCATCCGCGTGTGGGGCAATTATCCCGAGGGCGTGTCCTTCTCCATCCTGCTGATGAACATTCTCAACCCGTATATCAGCGGCTGGACGAAAACCAAGCCGTTTGGAGGTGTGCAGGCATGACAAAAGCAAAATCCAATGTGGTCACTGATTTCGTGGCCCCCATTGTGGTGCTGGTTCTGATCTGCGCCATCATGAGCGGCCTGCTGGCCGCCACCAACAACATCACCGCCCCCATCATTGAGGAGGCCGAGCGCAAGGCCAACGAGGCCGCCCGGCTGGAGGTCATGCCCAACGCCAGCGGCTTCGAGGAGGTCGTGGTGGACGGGGAGCTGCCCGCCTCTGTCACCGGGATCTACAAGGCCACCAATGACGCGGGCTATGTGTTCTCCCTGACCACCACCGGCTACGGCGGCAAGAACACCCTGAAGATGACCGTGGGCATCGGCATGGACGGCAAGATCACCGACACCAAGGTGCTCAGCCACTCCGAGACCGCCGGCCTGGGCTCCAAGATCACCACCGACGCGTTCAAGAGCCAGTTCCCCGGCAAGGACGCCGGCTTGGAGGGCGTGGACAACATCTCCGGCGCCACCTTCTCCTCCAACTACTATCGGGCCGCCATCGCCGACGCGTACACCGCGTACGGCCTGGTGACGGGCTGAGGAAGGGAGGCACACTGATATGAAAAACAACAAGCTGCAGATCCTGACCAACGGCATCATCAAGGAAAACCCCATCCTGGTGCTGATCCTGGGCACCTGCCCCTTCCTGGCGGTCACCACCCAGGCGTCCAACGCCATCGGCATGGGCGCGGCGGTCACCTTCGTGCTGCTGTGCTCCAACATGATGATCTCCCTGCTGCGCAACGTCATCTCCGACAAGGTGCGCATCCCCTGCTACATCGTGGTCATCGCCTCCTTCGTCACCCTGGTGCAGATGATCGTCAAGGCGTTCCTGCCCGCGCTGGACACGGCCCTGGGCCTGTATCTGCCCCTGATTGTGGTCAACTGCATCATCCTGGGCCGGGCCGAGATGTTCGCCAACAAGAACGGCATCGTCGACTCCGCCCTGGACGCCATCGGCATGGGCGTGGGCTACACCATCGCCATGCTGGCTATGGCTTCCATCCGTGAGATCTTCGGCGCGGGCACCTGGTTCGGCATCGAGGTGCCGGTGCTCGTCAACAACAACATCTCCATCATGACCATGGCCCCCGGCGGCTTCGCCATCTTCGGCATCCTGATCGCCATCATCAACAAGGCCAGCAACGGCAAGGCCATCAAGAAAAAGGACTTCAGCTGTGAGGGCTGCCCCAGCGCCGCCGCGTGCAACGGGCAGAACTGCGCTGAGAAGAGGGAGGCTGCCGCGAAATGAACGAATTCAAGATCCTGGTTTCCATCGTGATGTCGGCGGTGCTGGTGAACAACTACGTGCTGGCCCAGTTCCTGGGCATCTGCCCCTTCCTGGGCGTGTCCAAGAAGCTGGACCAGGCCGCCGGCATGAGCGTGGCCGTCATCTTCGTCATGCTGCTGGCCACCGCCGTCACCTATCCCATCCAGTACTTCGTGCTCAACAAGCTGGGGCTTGGTTACCTCCAGACCATCGTGTTCATCCTGGTCATCGCCGCCCTGGTGCAGCTGGTGGAGATCATCCTCAAGAAGTACATCCCCGCGCTCCACGCCTCCCTGGGCGTGTATCTGCCCCTCATCACCACCAACTGCGCCGTGCTGGGCGTGTGCATCAGCAACATCGACAACTACCTGGTGGAGAAGGCCGGCTTCGGCGGCGGCTTCGTCCAGGCCATGTTCAACTCCCTGGGCTCCGGCCTGGGCTTCCTGCTGGCCATGGTGCTGTTCGCCGGCGTGCGCAGCAAGGTGGACAAGTGCAAGTGCCCCGAGTGCTTCAAGGGCATGCCCATCACCCTGATCTCCGCGGCCATCGTGTCCGTGTCCTTCATGGGCTTTGCCGGCATCGTGGATAACCTGCTGGGCGTTTAAGGAGGGGAGCGTAATATGGATCCTGTAACTATCGTAATCGCTGTGGTGGTCGTGGGCGTCATCGGCCTGCTGTGCGCCGTGATGCTGACCATCGCCTCCAAGTTCATGGCCGTGGAAGTTGACGAGCGCATCCCTATGGTACGTGAGTGCCTGCCCGGCGCCAACTGCGGCGCCTGCGGCTTCGCCGGGTGCGACGGCTACGCCGCCGCCCTGGTGGAGGATCCCGACCTGTCCGTCAGCCTGTGTGTCCCCGGCGGGGCCACCGCCTCCGCTAACATCGGCAAGGTGCTGGGCCGCGAGGCGGGCGACGTTGCCAAGCAGGTGGCCGAGGTGCGCTGCTCCGGCACCTGTGAGGCCACTTCCGTCAAGATGGACTACAACGGCCTGGAGAGCTGCGCCGCCGCCAAGCTGCTGTTCGGCGGCACCGGCAAGTGCGTCTACGGCTGCATCGGCCTGGGCGACTGCGCCCAGGTGTGCCCCGTGGGGGCCATCCACATCAACGGCGGGCTGGCCCGGGTGGACACCACCGCCTGCATCGGCTGCGGCCTGTGCGCCAAGACCTGCCCCAACGGCGTCATCGCCATCCGTCCCGCCGACGCCCACATGGTGGTGGACTGCAACAGCCACCAGAAGGGCGCGGGCACCCGCAAGAGCTGTTCCGCGGGCTGTATCGGCTGCCGCCTGTGCGAGAAGAACTGCCACAACGGGGCCATTACCGTCACCGACAACCTGGCGAGCATCGACTACGCCAAGTGCGACGGCTGCGGCAAGTGCATCGAGGTGTGTAAGGCCGGGTGCCTGGTGGCGCTGAACATCAGCAACGCCACCGTGGTCAACGGCTGACAAAAGAGACCTTAACCGCGACGAGGGAAGGCCGGGAGGGCTTTCCCTCTGTTGCGGTTTGAGAGGTTGTGTCCATCTCCGGCGGGTGTGCCTCCGGGGATGGACAGAGGCTCTGAAAAAGGAGGATACGGGTTCGGTGAACTGGCTGAAAACCCATCGAAACGACGTTTTGCTCGTCGCCGGCCTGCTCATTTTGGGCGGGGCGCTGGCGCTGTTTCTGTTTATCACCCGGCAGGCCGGGGGGTATGTGTCCGTCCGGGTGGATGGGGAGCCGGTCATGGAGCTTCCCCTCGGCGAGGATACCCGGATCGTGCTGGGCGAAGGGGAGCACACCAATACCCTGGTCATTGAGAATGGTGCGGCCCAGGTGGTGGAGGCGTCCTGCCCGGATCAGATCTGCGTCAACCAGGGGGCCGTCCGGTACGCCGGGGAGTCCATCGTCTGCCTGCCCCACAAGCTGGTGGTCACGGTGGAGGGCGGACGGGCAAACGACGTGGACGCGACGGCCAAGTAAGGGGTGGAGCATGAAAGCGTCAAAAGTCGCCCAGTATGGGCTGATCACCGCCCTGGCTCTGGTGCTGTCCTACCTGGAATCCCTGCTGCCCCCCCTGGGGGTGCCGGGGGTGAAGCTGGGGCTGCCCAATCTGGCTGTCGTGTTCGCCCTGTACCGGCTGAGCTGGAAAGACGCCTGCGTCATCTCGCTGGCGCGGGTGGCGCTGGTGGCCCTGCTGTTCGGCAACGGGGCCAGCCTGGCCTACAGCGCGGCGGGGGCCGCGCTGAGCCTTGCCGTCATGGGCCTGCTGTGGAAATCGGGGAAGTTTTCCTCCGTGGGCGTCAGCGTAGCGGGGGGCGTGGCCCACAACGCGGGGCAGATCTTAGTGGCCATGGCCCTGCTGGAGACATCCCGGCTGGCGTGGTATCTCCCGGTGCTGTGGATCTCCGGGACGGTGGCCGGAGTGCTGATCGGCGTCGTGTCCGGGGTGCTGGTGAAAAGGGTTCCAGACAAAAAATGAGGTGAACGGTATGAAAAAGATGAAACGAAGCACATTCAACATGTTGATGATCGTCATATGGGGGCTTAACCTGGCGGCCTGGGCCGTCAACCTGGCGACGGACGGCCCGAGCGGGTTGAATATCACGCTGGTTATCTGTTCGGGCCTCATCTGTGTTTTTCAGATGATCCAGTATTTCGATAACCGTAAAAAGCGGGAGTAAGGAGGTTTTTTATGAATAAGAAAAAGAAGCCCATCTATCTGCCGCTGCCCTTTGTGGTGATGTACGGGGTGTGCGCGGCCCTTTGGGTCTTGCTGTGCGTGGTCGATGCGGCAAACGCGAACAAGTTGGAGGTCTGGAAGATCGTCTGCACGGCGGTGTTCGGCGTCAGCTTTTTGGCCCTGCTCGTTGTGTATTGTGTGGGCCGCAAGAGGTAATAGGAGGTTTTGGGGATGAATCTGGAGATAAGCGGACTGTTTGACCTGAGCCACACCCTGGCGGGGGAGTATCTGGCCCGATTTCAATATCCCTGGCAGGCGCTGGACGGCATCAAGGACTTGATTTTGTCTCTGGGCCCTACGCTGGGGGAGGACTATGAGGAACGCGCCCCCCAGGTGTGGGTGCATAAGACGGCCACGGTGGCCCCCACCGCCTTCCTGGGCGCGCCCTGCATCATCGGGCCGGACACCGAGGCGCGCCACTGCGCCTTCATCCGGGGCTCCGCCCTGGTGGGGGCCAACTGCGTGGTGGGCAACTCGGTGGAGCTGAAAAACGTCATCCTGTTTGACAACGTCCAGACCCCCCACTATAACTACGTGGGCGACTCCATCCTGGGCTATAAGAGCCACATGGGGGCCGGCTCCATCACCTCCAACGTGAAGTCCGACAAGACGCTGGTGGTGGTGAAAAACGGGGGCGAGGCCATCGAGACGGGCCGCAAGAAGTTTGGCGCCATGCTGGGCGACTGCGTGGAGGTGGGCTGCAACAGCGTGCTCAACCCGGGCACCGTCATCGGCCCCCGCAGCAGCGTCTATCCCGTCTCCTGCGTCCGGGGGGTCATCCCGGCGGACAGCATCTATAAGACGGGCGGGGTCATCGTCCCCAAGGGAAAGGAAGATTGAATTTATGGGTAAATATTTCGGCACCGACGGCTTCCGCGGCAAGGCTAATGTGGAGCTCACCGCCGACCACGCCTACGAGGTGGGCCGGTTTTTGGGCTGGTACTACGGCCGGGGGGGCAATAAGGCCCGCATCGTGGTGGGAAAGGACACCCGGCGCTCCAGCTACGTGCTGGAGTACGCCATCAGCGCGGGCATGGCCGCCTCCGGGGCGGACGTGTACCTGCTCCACGTCACCACCACGCCGTCGGTGTCCTATGTGACCCGGACGGACGGGTTTGACTGCGGCGTAATGATCTCCGCCTCCCACAACCCCTACTACGACAACGGCATCAAGCTCCTCAACCGGGAGGGGGAGAAGATGGACGAGGCCACCATCCGGCTGGTGGAGGACTACCTGGACGGCCATCTGGAGGTGGACGGCCAGACGGTCCCCAAGCTGCCCTTCGCCACAGGCGAGGCCGTGGGCAGCATTGTGGATCACGCGGCGGGGCGCAACCGCTATATGGGCTACCTGATCTCGCTGGCGGTATATTCCTTCCGGGGAAAGAAGATCGCGCTGGACTGCGCCAACGGCTCCGCCTGGGCCATCGCGCCCAACGTGTTCCGCTCCCTGGGGGCGGACGTGCGGGTCATCAACGACCACCCGGACGGGCTGAACATCAACCTGGACGCGGGCTCCACCCACATCGACGGGCTGCGGAAATACGTGGTGGAAAACGGCTGCGACGCGGGCTTCGCCTTCGACGGCGACGCGGATCGCTGTCTGGCGGTGGACGAAAACGGCGATCTGGTGGACGGCGACCAGATCATGTACCTGTACGGCCTGTATATGAAGGAGCGGGGCAAGCTGCTGACCAACACGGTGGTGACCACCGTCATGTCCAACTTCGGGCTGTACAAGGCGCTGGACGCGGCGGGGATCGGCTACGAAAAAACCGCCGTGGGCGACAAGTACGTGTACGAGGAGATGGTCCACGGCGGGCACCGCATCGGCGGCGAGCAGTCGGGGCACATCATCTTCTCCAAGTACGCCCGGACGGGGGACGGCATCCTCACCTCGCTGAAGATCATGGAGGTCATGATGGCCAAGAAGGAGACGCTGAGCCGCCTGGCCGAGCCGGTGACCATCTATCCCCAGGTGCTCATCAATGTGCGGGTGAAGGACAAAAAGGCCGCCCAGGACGACCCCGCCGTGCGGGCGGCGGTGCAGGCCGTGGCGGCCGAGCTGGGCGGCACGGGCCGCATCCTGGTGCGGGAGTCGGGCACCGAGCCGCTGGTGCGGGTGATGGTGGAGGCCCCGGAAAAGGGGCAGTGCCAGGCCCTGGCCCAGCGGGTGGTGGACGTGATCGTCGCCCAGGGGCACAAAGCGGAATGAGTAAAAAGCGGCCGGCCGCGGAGATGCGGCCGGCCGTTTTGAAGTTTATCTGTCCCACTTGGAAATGAGCGCCCGGATCTGGTTCTCGAATTTGGCCAGATCCTTGTTGGCGCCGCCCTTGTTGTGGGCGATGACGTCCATGAGCTTCCGGCCCACGTCCTCCAGCCGCCGCCAGGCGGGGGAGCCGGCGTCCACGGGGGCGGGCGCCTTGGGCTCCAGCACGATGCCCGGAGAGATCACGCGGTTTTCCAGCAGGTCGTAGACCTCCTCGTAGTTGGGCGCGTGGGCGGCGAAGCCCAGCTCGGTGAGGGTCTGGGTGTAGTTATCCGCGGCCCGCTCGTCGCCGTGGACCACGAACACCTGCTGGGGCTTAGGGGTGAAGTGGCTGATCCACCGCACCAGCCCGTCCCGGTCGGCGTGGGAGCTGAGGCCGTGGAACCGGACGATCCGGGCCCGGACGGCGATCTCCTCGCCGAACAGCTTCACGTGCTGGGCGCCGTCCAGGATGCGCCGGCCCAGGGAGCCATCCGCCTGATAGCCCACGAACAGGATGGTGGACTCCGGCCGCCACAGGTTGTGTTTCAGATGGTGGCGGATGCGGCCGGCGTCGCACATACCGGAGGCGGATATGATGACCTTGGGCCGGGGGTCCAGGTTCAGCCCCCGGGACTCGTCGGTGCTCTCGGTGATGTTCAGCCCGGGGAAGCGGAACAGCGCCCCGCCCCGCAGGTTTTCAATGGCCTCCTCGTCCAGGTAGCCGGTCAGGTCGCCGGAGAAGATCTCGGTGGCCGCCCCCGCCAAGGGGGAGTCCACGTACACCTGGAAATCGGGGTCGCAAGTCACCAGGCGCCGCTCCTTGATCTGCCGGATGAAGTACAGCAGCTCCTGGGTGCGGCCCACGGCGAAGGAGGGGATCACCAGGTTGCCCCCTTTGGAAAGCGTCTCCTCGATGACCTGGGCCAGCTCGCCGGAGTAGTCGGGCTTTTCCTTCACGTTGTGCAGGCGGTCGCCGTATGTACTCTCGGTGACCACGTAGTCCGCCTCGGTGATGGGCTGGGGGGAGCGGATGATGGGGGTCTTGCGGTTGCCGATGTCGCCGGAGAACACGATCTTCTTGGTGACGTCGTTTTCCGTCAGCCACATCTCCACGCAGGCCGAGCCCAGCAGGTGGCCCGCGTCCACGAAGCGGATCTTGATGCCCTCGGCGATTTCCAGCTCCCAGCCGTATTCGCAGGTGACGATGTGCCGCAGGGCCCGTTCCACGTCCACCAGGGTGTACAGCGGTTCCACCGGCTCCTTGCCCGCGCGCCTGCCCTTCTGGTTTTCGTAGGCGGCGTCGCTCTCCTGGATCTGGGCGGAGTCCCGCAGCATGATGGACAGCAGCTGGGCCGTCAGCCGGGTGCAGTAGATGTTGCCCCGGAAGCCCTGCTTCACCAGCAGGGGGATGCGGCCCGAGTGGTCGATGTGGGCGTGGGTGACCACCACGTCGTCGATGTAAGAGGGGGCGAAATCCAGCTCGCGGTTGTCCCGCTCGTCCTTGCCCTGCTGCAGGCCGCAGTCGATCAGCACCTTGCGCCCGTTGACCTCCACGCAGTGGCAGCTGCCGGTGACCGCTTTGGCCGCGCCAAAGAATGTAAGCTTCATCAAAAAGCACCTCCGAGCCTTGATGTGTATTGTGCAGTTTCGCTAATTTTCATTGTATACCAGCGGCGGGGAAATGTAAAGATATACGGATTATTTTTTGTTTGATTTCCATTTTCCTGAATAGGGAAAAAGCGGCTTGTTTTTTGCTGCCGGCCTGTGATATAATGCCTGTATCGTGAGGGCCTATACCCTCCGCCCCCGTCCGCTTCAAGGGACGTGGGCCGTGAGCAGCAATAAAGCAGCGCGGTGTGGGCGGCGCGCGGGCCGCGTAGGGCGCTGGTTTGAAAAGGAAGTGTTTGCCTTGGAACAGGTTGCGGATAGACAGAAAATACTCATCGTAGATGACTCGGAGATGAACCGGGCCATTCTGGCCGATATGCTGGGCGGGGAGTATGAGATCCTGGAGGCGGAGAACGGCAAAGAAGGCGTGGCCATGATGCGGAAGTATGGCCCGGAGATCTCCCTGGTGCTGCTGGACATCGTCATGCCCGAGATGGACGGCTTCGGTGTGCTCACCATGATGAATAAATACCACTGGATCGAGGATATCCCGGTCATCATGATCTCGGCGGAGCGGGGCTCCAGCCACGTTGAGCGCGCCTTTGAGCTGGGCATCACCGACTTCATCAGCCGGCCCTTCGACGCCCTCATCGTCCACCGCCGGGTGGTGAACACCATCCTGCTGTACGCCAAGCAGAAAAAGCTGACCGCCATGGTGGCGGAGCAGATCTATGAAAAGGAACAGAGCAGCAGCCTGATGATCGACATCCTCAGCCACTGCGTGGAGTTCCGCAACGGCGAGAGCGGGCTGCACGTGCGCCACGTACACATGCTCACCGAGACCCTGCTCAGCGCCCTGGTACGCAAGACCGACCGCTACCACATCACCCAGAAAGATATCTCGGTCATCAGTACGGCTTCCGCCCTTCATGATATCGGAAAAATCGCCATTCCAGAGGAAATCCTGAACAAACCGGGGAAGTTTACCCCGGAAGAGTTCGCCATTATGAAGACTCACTCCACGGTGGGGGCGGATATGCTGAAGGGGCTTACCACCTATCAGGATGAGCCGCTGGTGAAGGCCGCCTATGAGATCTGCCGCTGGCACCATGAGCGGTGGGACGGGCGGGGCTATCCCGATGGACTGAAGGGGGACGACATCCCCATCAGCGCCCAGATCGTGGCGCTGGCCGACGTGTACGACGCGCTGACCAGCGAGCGGGTCTACAAGCCCCCCTTCGCCCACGATCAGGCGGTTCAGATGATCCTCAACGGAGAGTGCGGCGCGTTCAACCCGCTGATGCTGGAGTGCCTGGCGGAGTGCGCGGACGAGATCCAGAAGGAGCTGAACAGCGACACCGCCGAGCGGCGCAATCAGCGTGAGATGAAGAATGTGGTCCGGGAGCTGCACAAGCACGAGGAGCTCACCGCGTCCGAGCGTACGCTGGAGCTGCTGGAGCACGAGCGGATGAAGTACAGCTTCTTTGCCTCCCTCACCGAGGAGACCCAGTTCGAGTATACCCTCAACCCGCCCTGCCTGGTGCTGAGCAGCTGGGGGGCGGAAAAGCTGGGGCTGCCTGAGACCGTCATGGACCCCTATGAGATAATCCAGGGGCAGGCCGTCATCTCCCAGGGCGATATGGAGGATCTGGCGGACGCCCTCCACTCCACCACTCCGGGCAGCCCCGTGGTGCAGCATGACTGCAAGCTGAATGTCGACGGGGAGGAGCGGTGGTACCGGATCATTGCCCGGGCCTCCTGGTCCTCGGAGGAGCCCCCCCGGTATACCGGCTGCATCGGCAAGGCCATGGACATCCACAGCACCCGCCTCCAGCTGGAAAATTTGGAGCGCCAGGCATCCCACGACGCCCTCACGGGGCTGATCAACCGGGCCTACGCCCAAAAGCGGATCATAGAGCGGCTGGAGGACCGGCCCGGCGGGCACTATGCCCTGGCCATCCTGGATCTGGACCATTTCAAGCAGGCCAACGACACCTATGGTCATCTGTTCGGCGACGAGGCGCTGAAATTCCTGGCCGACAGGCTGCGCCGCAGCATCCGGGGCGGGGACATCGCCGCCCGGGTGGGCGGGGACGAGTTCCTCATCTTCCTGGAGTACAAGGAGGAGCTGGAGTCCACCATCGAGGGGATCTACAGCCGCCTGGCCGGAGGGGACTATCAGGGCTTCCCCATCTCGGTGAGTATGGGCGTGGCCTGCACCGATGTGGTGGGCCGGGATTACAAGACCCTGTTCCGCTGTGCGGATCAGGCGCTCTACGTGGTGAAGCACAGCGGCAAGAAGGGCCGCTACAACTACTATCAGGAGGACAACGCCGTAGACACGGCGGTCTCGGCGGTATCCCCCATCGACGGAGGCCGCAAAGAGGACGAGCGCGAAGGCGAGGAGGAGAACAAATGACGCTGAAGGAGTGCTATACCGCCCTGGGCGGAGACTATGACGAGGCGATGGGCCGCCTGCGCAGCGAGCGGCTGGTGCAGAAATTTGTGCTGAAATTTTTGAATGACGGCAGCTATCAGCTGCTGTGCGACTCCCTGGCGGCGGGAGACCGGGAGGAGGCGTTCCGGGCGTCCCACACGATCAAGGGCGTGTGCGCCAACCTGGCCTTCAACGCCCTGCTGGAGTCCGCCGAGGCCCTCACCGAGGCCCTGCGGGACGGCAAGCCCCCCGAAGCGGGGGAGGAGGCGCTGGTGGCGCGGGTGAAGGAGGACTACCAGCGCACCCGTCAGGCCATTGAGGCGTTTCAGGAGGGTGCCGTGGGATGAAGAACAAGACGACGCGGTTCCTGACGGTCAGCCTGATCGGGGTGGCGTTGTTGTGCGTGTGTGTCTTTTCTTTCCTGGCGGTCCATATGAGCGCCCAGAGCGCCCAGACCATCAATGAGGTTGGGACGCTCTATATGTCCAGCATGAGCAGACAGACCTCCATCCACTTTGACTCTATTATTACTTTGCGCATGGATCAGTTGGACGCGCTGGTGGGGACCATACCCGCGGAGAAGATCCATACTGACCAGGACGCGCGGGACGAGCTGGTCAAGGATGGCCGCTCCCGGGATTTTGACTACATGGCTTTTTTGAAAACCGACGGGACCTTCGAGATGCTGTACGGCTCGGAATTGACGGTCAGCAATTCGGACCCCTTCCTGGACTCCCTGCGGGAGGGGGAGAACAAGGTGACCGTCGGCCTCAACGCCGAAGGGGAAAAGGTGGTGCTGCTGGGCGTGCCCTCGTCCCATTCCTCCTCGGAGGAGTACCCTTGCGCGGGCCTGGTGGCCGGGCTGCCGGTGAGCTATATCAGCGAGCATCTGTCCCTGGATGAGAACAACGACCAGGTCTACTCCTTCATCATCCGCCGGGACGGCTCCTTTGTACTGCGCGCCGCCGACGCCTACGGGAACAGCTATTTCGAGCGGGCCCGGGCCATCTATGACAACGTGAGCGGCATGACGCCGGATCAGTACATCGAGGCCCTTGGCGGCGCCATGGACCGGAAGGAGAACTACACCACCGAGGTGGTCGTGAAGGGCGGGGAGCGGTATCATCTGTACTGCACGAGCCTGCCCTATTCCGAGTGGTATCTCATCACCTTCATGCCCTACGGCTCGGTGGATGCCATCGTCAACGGCTTCAGCCAGGAGTGGGGGACGCTGACCGTCCTCTGCGGCGTGATCGTCCTCACGGCCCTGTTGCTGGTGTTTTTCAAGTATCTTGGGCTCACCCGGCAGCAGCTCCGGGAGGTGGAAAACGCCCGGGCCGCGGCGGAGGAGGCGCAAAAGGAGGCCGAGCACGCCAACCGGGCCAAGAGCGAGTTTTTGTCCAACATGAGCCATGACATCCGCACCCCCATGAACGCCATCGTGGGCATGACCGCCATCGCCACCGCCAATGTTGACGACACGGAGCAGGTGAGGCACTGCCTGAAGAAGATCACGCTGTCCAGCAAGCACCTGCTGGGCCTCATCAACGACGTGCTGGATATGTCCAAGATCGAGAGCGGCAAGATGACGCTGAACATGGATCAGGTATCCCTGCGGGAGGTGGTGGACGGCATCGTGTCCATCTGCCAGCCCCAGGTGAGGGCCAAGCGGCAGCAGTTTGACGTGTCCATCCACGATATCTCCACCGAGAACGTGCTGTGCGACAGCGTGCGCCTCAACCAGGTGATGATCAACCTGCTGTCCAACGCCGTCAAGTTCACCCCCGAGGAGGGGGAGATCCATCTGGCGCTGTATGAGGAAAGGTCCCCCAAGGGGGAGGACTACGTGCGCATCCACATCCGGGTGAAGGACAATGGGATCGGTATGTCCGAGGAGTTCCAGAAACATCTCTTTGACTCCTTCGCCCGGGAGGACAGCGCCCGCGTCCACCGCACCGAGGGCACCGGCCTGGGCATGGCCATCACCAAATTCATCGTGGTGGACGCCATGGGCGGCGCCATTGACGTCGACAGCCGCCAGGGCAGGGGCACTGAATTCAACGTCACGCTGGACCTGGAAAAGGCCAAGGTGATGGAGGAGGACATGGTCCTCCCCAACTGGGATATGCTGGTGGTGGATGACGACCGGCAGCTGTGCGAGAGTACGGCGCGGGCGTTGACCTCCATTGGAGTGAACGCGGAGTGGACCCTGGACGGGGAGAGCGCCCTGGAGATGGTGATGAAGCGCCACCAGCGGGGGGACGATTACGAGATCATCCTGCTGGACTGGAAGCTGCCGGATATAGACGGCATCACCACAGCCAAGCGCATCCGGGAGGAGCTGGGCGACCATGTGCCTATCCTGCTCATATCCGCTTACGACTGGGGAGAGATCGAACATGACGCCAAAGCCGCCGGCATCACCGGATTCATTTCCAAGCCGCTGTTCCGCTCTACGCTGTTCAACTCGCTGCGGCAGTTCGCGGACCTGCCCAAGGAGGAGAAGGTGGAGCAGCCCCAGGAGGGCAGGCGGGATCTGACCGGGAAGCGCGTCCTGCTGGCCGAAGACAACGAACTCAACTGGGAGATCGCCTCCGAGCTGCTCTCCGCCGAGGGGCTGGAGCTGGAGTGGGCGGAGAACGGCGAGATCTGCGTGAGCAAATTCCAGCAGTCCCCGGTGGGCCTCTATGACGCGATCCTGATGGATATCCGGATGCCGGTGATGGGGGGCTACGAGGCCACCCAGGTCATCCGCACCTTGGAGCGCCCCGACCGGGATCTGCCCATCATCGCCATGACGGCGGACGCCTTCGCCGAGGATGTGCGCCGCAGCCTGGAGTGCGGCATGAACGCCCATGTGGCCAAGC
>CAZCFU010000014.1:0-16590 GCA_964498005.1 uncultured Oscillospiraceae bacterium
CCTTGGCAATGCCCCGCAGGCAGATGGCAAAGCGGTTGCGGCTGAGGATGGGGAAGATCACGCCCACTGTCCCGCCGCCCAGCTTGGACCGGACGTCGGAGGCGATATCCTCCACGGTGGCGTAGTTGCCCTGGGCGCGGGCCACGATGGCCTCGGTCATGGCAACCACGTCCCGATCCCGGACGGCGAAGCCGTCCTCCTTGGCGGCTTCCAGCAGTGAAGTGGTCACGATCTCCACCAGATCGTCCCCGCTGCGGATGATGGGGGTGCGGATGCCCCGGGATACGGTACCGACCATGCGGCTCATAAAGGAACACTCCTCATTTTCATATCGTTTATGCAGGAAAAACTTCCTACAGTTCTGTATGATACCACGGTTTGGGCCGGTTGTAAATGTAATTTTACGCATTAGCGCGGCAATGCTGCTGTTGAATTGGCAAACACCGCTCCGGCCGTATGGATTGGGGCAGTTTATTTCCAATTCCTTTGCGCCGGGAGCAGTTGATACAGGAGCAGTCCCACCCCAGCGGCCAGCCACAAGCACCTGCCGCCCGCCAGGTCGGCGGGCACAGAGAACGCCGGGTCCAAATAATCCAGTTCCAATGGATGCTGGGCAAAAAAGCTGTTCATGGAAAATGCCAGCGCCTGGGGCAGGGGCAGCCAGCACAGCAGAAGCACTACCCCCATTACGGCATAGATGAGCGCCGGATGCCGCCGCCCCAGGGTCCAGCCCGCCCCTAGGCAGAACAGCCCTGCCGGGAGCAGCGTCAGCAGGACGGGGGCGGCCAGCTCCCCATAGTCCTGCCGCCCGAACAGGGACACGTAAAAGCCCAGGGCAAGGGCAATGACACACAGCCATAGCGACAGCGTCGCCACCAGCACCGCCCCCCAGCGGATCAGCGCGTACCGTCCCGGGTCAATTGGGGCAGTCTGGGTGATGATTTGAACCGCCCGCTCCCGGCGGGAGGTGAATACGCTGACCAGGCACAGTTCGCCCAGGCACAGCAGGGGCAGGAGACGGGAGAGGTAGTCTCCGAAGCTCCAGGGGGAGAAGGGGGCGGTGTGGGCCGTTCCCCGGATGGTTACTGTGGTGAGGGTCAGCCAGCCATAACCCAGGCACACCAGCAGCACCACAACAAACAGCTTGCTGGGCAGTACCCTGCGCAGCTCGTAGCGAAACAGTTTAATCAAGGGTAAGCGCCTCCTCCGTCAGCCCGCAGGCGTCTAAAAATTCCTGGTAAGTCAGGTAGGGATACATCCAGTCCAGCTCCCGGGTGAACAGGTCGGACAAAATCTGGTCCATAGCCTCCTCGCCGCCCACCAGCTCCTCCGCTTTCAGGATTTTCAACGGCATCTCACTGTACTGCCGCACACTGCGCAGGCTGTTGGCAATGTCCGCCTGGTACTCCTCCGGCAGGGCGGCCAGGTATTCCGGGTGCCGGACATAGAAGTCCTGGTAATAGTTGTCAACCTCCTCCCGCCAGCGGTCCACGTACTCCCGTCGGGCCGTCTCCTCGCCGTAAAACTCCTTGACCATGCGGTAGGTGGTGTAGCAGGTCAGCCCCTCGGCGGACCAGAGACCCTCCTCGTCGTATGGGTCGAACATATTGCCCAGCCCCCACCACTGATGGACCAGCTCGTGGAGCATCACCTGCTCCGGCGCACCGCCTTTGGCGCTGTCCCCCAGGTTTTGGGCGGTGAAGTCCAGCTCGTTGGCCAGACTGGCCCCGTCGGCGGCGTAGCCGCCCGAGCCGCCCCGGTTCTCGATGAGCTTGAACACGCCGTCCCCATAGAAGGACAGGGGGCCGATGTGGGATGTGCAGTATTCAATGGCGCGGCGCACCGACCCGGCGGCGTCCGCCGCCTCCATGACGGCCTGGTGCTTCCGGGCGTAGTAGAACTGGACGGTGAGCCCCGCGTCCTCCACCGGGATATCCTCCCGGACATAGTCCCCAGCAAAGACAATGGCGGTGGTGCCCTGGGCCGGGACGCTCCAGGTGGTGGTGCCGTCCCCGTTGTCACGCAGGGGCTCCGCCGGCCTCTGCCCAAAGGGCACAGGGGTCATCTGGGCGGGGAGGGTGAGGTCGATGGCGGCGGGAGTCTCCCCGAAGTACCACACGTCGTACAAAATCGGGATCAGCACCTCGTTTTCCAGCGCCATGTAGGCATCGCTGATTTCCAGATCCCCCAGAACGACGCCGCTGTTGTTCCACTCCTGGGGGTAGCCGCCGTATTGGATGGTCAGCTCGATTTCCTCGTCCGCGGGCAGGGTAACGCGGAGGCTGAGCTGGTTCATGACCTCCCGCTCACCCAGTGCGTAGGGGACGTCCGCCCCGTTGACCTGAAGCCGGTCGATCTGATAGCCCGGGTTCAGCCGGAACTGGATGTCCTGCCCCGCCCCGGCGGTGTTGGTGAACTGATAGATGGCGATGCCGTGCACCTGCCCGGTGAGCGGATCGGGTCGGACGTCGGCCCGCCAGGAGGAGCAGGTCACTGTGTCCAGGAACTCATAAGACATAAGAAAGTCGTAGTCAAATTCCGGCTCACTGTGGTCCAGGAAGGGTTGACCCGTGTACAGCAGCCCCGCGCACACCAGCAGCGCCGCCGCCAGCGCGGGACGGTACACCCGCCGTGCATTCTGCAAGAAGGAACCCAGCGGGCCCTTGCCGTACCGCCGGAGGCAGAGATAGCCCAACCCCCACAGCCCCGCCAGCGCCGCCAGCCAGGTCAGCCGCAGGTATGCCGCCGAGGCCAGCACGCGGTGGTTGGAAAAGTCGTCGGATATGGTCAGCACCACGGGGTTCAGCCAGCACAGCTGCCAATCCATGCTCCAGAGGGTGAGGCTGAGCGCCCCAAATGCGGCGCATACCAGCAGGGCCAGATCAAGCCGCCGGGTGAACTGGTACGCTGCGGCGGACAGCAGAATGGCCAGCGGCAGGGCGCCGAACATGAAAATCAGGTACATGAGGCAGTAGCTGCCCAGGTCGAACACGGCCCCCAGGGCATAGGCCGTCCAGGGCAGCCAGACCAGCATGGTGACGGCCTGGGCGAGGACGGACAGGGACAGCAGGGCCCACAGCCGGGTCCAGGCGGCGGACAGGGGGGAGACAACCGCGACGGTGAGCGCCTCCATATTGCCCCGGCGCACCCGGTCCAGCTCCCAGGCGGTGAGCACAGCAAAGGCAGCTGCCCCGATGAGGCCGCCCGCCAGGGCGGGGTTGGCCAGATACATCCCCTGCATGGAGGTGACATACTGCTCTGCGCTGGAGGAGTAGATGGGCCTGTAAACGGTGAGTCCCGCCAGCGGAGAGAGGACGGTGAGCAGGAGGGCGGCCCAGGTCACACGGCCCCGGAGCAGCCGTCCCAGCTCCAGCCGGAACCGGCGCGGGGCGCTCATCGTGCCGCCTCCTTGGAGATCAAGTAGAGGTAGGCGTCCTCTAAGGTGGGCTCCGTCCGGGTCACAAAGACGGGCAGGGTTTCCGCCACAGCGCGGCAGGCCACGCCCCGGGCGGTGTTTACCCGGCTGGTGATGTGCAGTCCCGCTTCCTGGGCCTGGTCCGTCTCGTCAAATACGCCCACGTGCCCCTCCGCCATAGCGATGAGCTGGGAAGGCGTCCCGATGAAGCGGACGCTCCCCTGGTGGATGACGACCAGCTGATTGCACACCGACTGCACGTCCTCAATGATGTGGGTGGACAGCAGCACCAGCCGCTCCTGGGCCATCCGGGAAAACAGGTTGCGGAAGGCGATGCGCTCCTCGGGGTCCAGGCCCACAGTGGGCTCGTCCAGAATCAGCAGCTCCGGGTCCCCCAGCAAGGCCTGGGCGATGCCAACCCGCTGGCGCTGTCCGCCGGACAGGGTACGAATGGGGGCCTTGCGCTTTTCCTCCAGATTGGTGGCGCAAATGACGGATTCAATGGTCGGCTTACTGTTCTGGATTCCCTTCAGCGCAGCCATGTAGTCCAGGAACTGCCACACCGTCAGCTCGTCGTACAGCCCGAAGGACTGGGGCAGGTAGCCCAGGCTGGCCTTCAGCCGCCGCTCCTGGCGGGCCAGGGGCTGGCCGTCCACGGTGATGGCTCCCGCCGTGGGCAGCAGGCTTGCCGTCAGCAGCTTCATCAGCGTGGACTTTCCTGCCCCGTTGGGCCCCAGAAGGCCGGTGAGGGCGGGACTTTTCAGCTCCAGCCCCACGTCCCGCAGGGCGGTTTTGCCCGTGGGGTAGGTCATGGTGAGATGGGATATTTGGATGTTCATCTGTCAGGCTCGTCCTTTCTGTTTGGAGTCGGGACAAGGATAACAGAGAAATGTGGAGTTTGTTTATGCCTTGTGTGTGTTTTGTGTGGAGATGGGCAGGGTCAGCACGGCCTCTACCCCCCGCTCCGTGTTTCGGATGGCGCAGTCCCCACCGTGACGCTGGGCGATGGTCTTGACCAGGTACAGCCCCAGGCCGCTCCCCCCGGTCTGCCGGTTCCGGGAGGGGTCGGGGCGGTAAAACGCCTCAAACAGCCGGGGGACGGCGTCCGGGTCGAGATGCACGCCCTCGTTCTCTATGGCGAGCACCGCGGCATCTTCCTCCTGAGAGACGGCAATGTACACCGCCGCCCCCTCCGGCGAGTAGAGCACCGCGTTGGACAGCAGGGAGCACACCGCCTTTTTCAACAGGGACGGGTCGCCGTCCAGCCATGCTTCCGCGCCCAGAGCCAGTTCGGGGCGCTGGGACTTTTGCGCGAAGAATTCGTCGTACTCCCGGACGCACTCCCTGACAAGGGTGGACAGGTTCACCCGCTCCGTGTTCAACGGCCCCTCCCGGTCCAGCCGGGAGACGGTGAGCAGCTCCCGGACTAAACGTTCCATTCGGCCCGTCACCTCCAGGCTGCGGGCCAGCCAGCGGTCCCGGTCAGCGTACCGACCCACCCCGTCCAGCATCCCGCCCAGCTGCCCCTTGAGGATAGTGATGGGGGTTTTCAGCTCGTGAGAGGCAGCCGAGAAGAAGTCCAGCCGGGCCTGTTCCAGCTCCCGCTCCCGGTCGATGTCGGCCTGGAGAGCGGTGTTGGCCGCTTGCAGCTCCGCCATAGTGGAGGACAGGCAGTCGGTGAGGCGGTTCAGGTTTCTGGCCAGGGCGCCGATCTCGTCGTCGCGGTCTTCCCGGCAGCGCCATGTGAAATCCAGCCCGGACAGTTTTTGGGAGATGGCGCTGATATCCACGATGGGTCGGGTGATGAAACGGGCATAAAACAGGGCGGCCAGGACGGACATCACCAGAATTGCCGCCGCCAGGCAGGGCCAGACCCGGACCAGGGCCTCCGCCGCCTGGTTCACCGCACGGGTGCTGCCCACCACGAGCAAGGCGTATTCTCCGGGTAAGTCGGGGAAAAAGAAGCCCCGGCCAATTGCCTGGGTCACACTGGTGTCGCCATCTCCGACAATGGACAGGGCGATTTCCACGTCATCTCCGCTCCGAATGCCCAAATCCTTTTGCTCTCCGGTCTCGCCCAACCCTGCCGGTTCGCCGCCCTTGACCCAGTTCCCGGCGGGGTCAAGTATGCTCACCTGGGCGTCATTTTCCGCGGCGAAGGCGGCCAGCAGAGGACCGCAGTCCTCCAGAGAGCTCTCCTCCAGCCGCTGGGCCAGCTCCTCCATCTGGACGGACAGGGCCTGCTGGCGGTCCGCCGTATAGGTCAGCGGCATCACCCAAGCGATAAAGCCGTAAGTGAGGGCACACACAGAAAACAGCAGCACAAAGGTGACCAGGAATATCTTCGCCGTCAGGCTATGCTTCACTTTCGCGGTCAATGCGGTATCCCACCCCTCGTATAGTTTCGATGTAGTCCCCACCCAGCTTTTTACGCAGGTTTTTGACGTGGGTGTCCACGATACGCTCGTCGCCGTAAAAGTCATAGCTCCACACCCGGTTGAGCAGCGTCTGCCGGGACAGCACCCGGCCCTGGTTTTGCAGCAGGGCCTTGAGCAGCTCAAACTCCCGGCAGGTGAGCTCGATCCGGTTTCCGTCTGCGCAGACTGTGTAGCCCTCCAAATCCAGAACCAAATCGCGGTATGCGATTTGCCGGCCGCCGTTTTGACTGGTGGTTCGGCGCAGCACCGCCTCCACCTTGCGCAGCAGGACAGGCATAGAAAAGGGTTTGGTGACGTAGTCGTCAATGCGCAGGTCAAAGCCCCTGAGCTGGTGGGCCTCGCTGTCCAGGGCGGTGAGCATGATGACCGGCACGTCGGACTCCGCCCGGATGGCCTGGCACACGCCGTAGCCGTCCAGTTTGGGCATCATTACATCCAGCAGCACCAGGTCGATCTGGCCCCCATGGAACCGCTCCAGGGCCTGCTCGCCGTCCATGGCCGGAATGGTATCATAGCCTTCCTCAGATAGATAGGTTTGCAGCAGTTCCTGAATATCCGGATCATCCTCTGCAATTAAAATGCGAAGCATTCCACACCGCCCCCTTAGCGGCAAGTATAGCACGCAATTGTGGAGATTGTGTGAAGTGGGCGGGATAAGTTTCTGGGCGGGGTAAACAAGAAAAAGATGTCAGTTGAATCATGCCGCCCATCGTACGATAAAGAAATCCCTCTCCAGGATTTGGAGAGGGATTAAATAGACAAGATAAATAACAACAAAGGGGGGACTCTTTCACAAAATGCGAACGCTTTGAAAAGGTTCCATTTTGAGAAAGGCAACTTGGAAAAATCTACTGCGCTGTAATCAGAAGGGTACTGTTTTTATACAGTTCATGCTGAAATGATTGCAATCAGCATGGCGCACCTTAATCAGAAAGAGACGCCGTCTGTTTCAATTACGTCCAGCTCGACCAGCTGACAGCAGCCAGTCCAGTTCCAAATCCAACTTGGCCAACTCCACGTCCGGCTTCACTTTTTCCCCGTGGAAATCGCTGCCGCCGGTGCGGTGGAGCTGGTATTTTTCCGTCAGATGAAGGTAAAATGCCTGCTGCTCCGGTGTGTACTTGGGGTAATAGCACTCAATGGCGTTCAAACCCCAGTCTTTTAGCTGTTTCACCAGGGCTTCCAGCTCGTCATCCGGCAGTCCCATCTGGTAGGGGTGAGCCAAGGAGACCTTCCCGCCCGCGGCGTGGATGGCCTCCACGCAGGTACGTGCGTCCGCCTTGAAGCGCTTCACCCGCTGGCGGAACTCCCCCGTATCCAAATAGCGGTCAAAGGCCTCCCGGTTGGTAGAAACGTACCCGCGGCGCACCATTACCTGGGCAAAGTGGGGTCGGGCGATGACCTCACCCCCCGCCAGATCCTCCACCTCGGCAAGGTCAATATCCACGCCCTGGCTGTGGAGGAACTCCACAATTTTGTATTTTCGCTCATCCCGGCCCACCCGGAACTTTTCGCACAACCGGGCCAGCTCGGTGTCCCCGTCCCGGAAGCCGTAGCCCAGAAGGTGGAAATTGTGGTGCTCCTTGGCGCTCAGTTCCACGCCCCGGATCACCCGCAGACCCAGGGCCTTTCCTGTCTCCATAGCCTCATTCACTCCGGCAATGGTGTCGTGGTCGGTGACGGCCAGCACGGACAGGCCCCGCTCCTTGGCCAGCTTGACCAGCTGGGCGGGCGTGTACTGCCCGTCCGAGACGGTGGTGTGGGTATGCAGATCTGAGAAAACAGCCATATCAGTTCCCCGCTCCATCAGGTTTTGCCGCAACAATGCGGATTACCGGGGGATCGTCGTTCCCGTAGGGTGCGAAGCCGGTGCGCTCCTGAGCATACTCCACCCGGAGACCGTGGCGCTCCAGTGATTCCACCAGTTCGTCCAGCACGATGAAACGCCGGTAGTGGTTGTCATAGAAGAAGGCGTTTCGCTCCACCTGCTTTCCCTTTCCAAAGAGGGGGTCGTTCACGCCCCGCACCTCGATGAACAGCTTGCCCCCCGGCCGCAGGCCCCGGAACAGGTTGCCCAGCAGCACCTGCTCCTGGTTGTGGTTGATGGAGTGAATGGTGAAGCGGCTGTAGGCATAGTCGTAGCTGTCAGGTTGATGGATATTGGAGTTCACAAAGTCCCCGCAGAGGAACTGTGCGTTGGGAAGGCCGCGGCTTTGCAGCTGAGAGATCGCCTCCTGGGACATATCCAGAGCAGTGATATGCAGCCCCCGCGCGGCAAAAAATACCGCGTCCCGGCCGTTGCCGCAGCCCAGCTCTACCATGTCCCGACCCGGCTCCACCAGCGTGGCCACATACTGGGCAAAAGGGGACGGCTCCTCCGGGCACACCCGGTTTTTGTAGTACTGGTTCCAGTAGGCGGAATTGTCCACCGGATTTTCCACGATGTTGGGGTACAGCGCCCGCTCCAGCTCTTCCACCAGCTCCAGCGGCGTCCGTTCGCCGTCGTTGGGCACCACGATGTCCGGGCTCTGGGGCTCGTCAAAGGGCAGATCGATGCCCACCACATTCTTCCCCGCGGTGTACAGTCCCTTCTGGTTGCGCTGGAGAAGGGTGTCCTTACTGACCTTGATGTAGATTTCCTTGTAATTGGGGATGTTCTCCCGGTTCCACTGCCGCACACTCTCATACATGGCGATGGAGCACACCACCACGTCGATCCCCTGGTCGGACAGCAGCTTGCACACCCGGAAGATGCGCCCCGCCCAGCGCAGGCGCTCGGGCTGGGTGTAGCCCACGTCCTCGCCGAAGGCCACCCGAATCTCGTCCCCGTCCAGCAGCACCACGTTGGGCTTGGTGGCTTTCAGGCGGCGGTGGAACAGCCCGCCGACGGTGGTCTTGCCCGCGCCGGACAGGCCGGTGAAAAAGTATACCGTTCCCTTTTCGCTCATGGTGGCCTCCTCAGTGGTACAGCGGCTGCTCCAGCAGCGCCGGGTCCAGCTTCAGCTTGGGCATCATTTGCAGCGGCTGGCCGTTTTTGTTCACAAAGCGCAGGCCCCGCAGCAGCGTGTGCGCCACGTCGTGCCAGTTGTCCCGGATGCCCTTCAGGTTGTCCCCCAGCATCCCGATTCTGACCTTCTCCTCCTCCTCAGCGGAAACCGCCTGCCCCTTCCGGGTGATCTTGGCGTGGGAAAACACGTCATTTCCCCAAGAGTCGCGGATAAAACCCTCAATGGTGGTAAAGCCGTCGATCCATTTGTCCACCCGCGCCTCGTCCACCGGCCCGCCGTCGTAGTACATGAAGTCGTAGCCGTAGGCCTCGTAGGCGTCCCGCATGAAGTACTCGATGAACGCCCGCTCATCGTCGTTGGCGTAGTCGTCGTAGGTGCGGTAGATGGCGGCGGGGGAGAAGCCCAGGTCGTTGCCCTTCAGGGACTCCGGGTCCCGCGCCCCATACAGGGAGCAGTAGGTCATGCTCTCGGTGTAGGGCAGGTCCAGGAACGCCGCCAGGGCGGTGAAGGTGGCCTTGGGGTTCAGCTTGCCGTCCTCAAAGCGCACCAATATGCTGTCCGCGTACAGCCTGTCTTCCGGGTCGCGCATATAGCTGCGGTTGAGGACGCGGATGGATATCACGTCACTCATAACGTGCCGCATATCCTTCCCACCTTCGACATACTGTCCCAGCCTACCGAGTGCAAAGCGCACGGTGGCCCCGTAGCTGTTGGTGATCCGGCGCATGGGGGTAAAGGTTTTGATGTACTTGAACTCCCGGAACACAGGGGATGCCTGGATTGACGCGTAATCCTTCGATCCCAGCACCGTGCGCCCCCGTTCGTCCACGTTCAGCGTGTACCTCAGGTTCTTGAAATGGGGCTGGAGGAACAGGGGCGGGACAATCCGGGCCGCAGGGTCCAGCGCCTCCGTCACGCTGGGATTCGACAAATAAGTGGCCACCAAAAGGTCCTTTTCCGTGCGGCCCTTGATGGTATACAGCTCCCGCAATAACCGGGCCGCCTGGTCAGGAAGGCGGCTGGTGTCCAGCGCGCTGTGATCCGCGTCTGCCTTCGCCAGCTCCTCGTGCAGCTTCTCCTGATATTTCACCGTATCTTCCATCATGATGGACGGGGTGGCGATCAGGTTGGGGTGCCCGTCAAAGATCTCGTTGAAAAAGTCGCCGCCGTTATGGCTGGACAGCTGGGTATGCCAGATCAGCCGCTTGACCTCCCGGATACCGATGGGCTTCACGGGATATTGGCTGTAGTCGATCCCAAACCGCTCCTTGAAGTCGATGGGGTACTGGTCGATCTCGTCCCCGATGAGGAATACGATCTTCTTGTCCTTCAAAAGAGAGCGGATGTTCAGCACCTGCAAATGGGCACAGAACTCCCCCCAGTCGGTATAGTGGAGGTAAATGTGGTTTTCCCGCCCCACCCACTCGCTGGGGCGCACGTTGTCGTTCAGATATTCCAGCTCATACTGGGAATAGACATTCTGGGCCAGGATGGGATTTTCCAAGTCATGAAAGAAATTGCGGCTGATGACGGTGCGGTTGAAGTTCGCGTAGTCCTCAAACCTCCCTTCTGCCGGGCAGAAAGGGAGATAGCCGTTATCGTCAAAGGGATAGAACCGGACAGGCAGGGCGTCAAAGTCCAAAAAGTCCTTCCGGAACAGATAAGGGTATCTGGACAGGGCCTTGCAGTTCTTCTCATACCGGCTCTTTTGCAGCTTGACATTTGGCTCGTAAAACGCCTGGGTCATGATGGCGAAGCAGTCCTCCCGGAACAGCCCCCGGTCATAGAGGGAACGGAAGCAGGTGTACGCCACCTTGTAATCCCCTTCCGTCTGGAGGATGTAGAGCGCCGCCTCCAGCTCCTCCTTCGGGACAAGCCCGCCCTCCTGGAGCGCGAGGATGTAGGCGCGGCAGGCCTCCGACTCGTTCCCCAGTTCCGCCATGCGGCGGGCAATTTCTAAGGTGTTCATCCAATCGCTTCCTTTCCATTTGTCAAAAGCGGGAATTGTGAGGACCCTGCTTCCATCTAAATCACTGCCATGTTTGGCGCGCGGTCATCCCAGCAGGGACAAAACGCTTTGCGGGACCTGGTTTGCCTGGGCCAGCATGGCCTGGGACGCTTGAATCAGGATGCTGTTTTTCGTATACAGCATCATCATATCCGCGATATCCGCGTCCCGTATGGTGGACTCCGAACTGACGAGATTTTCGGCCGATGCCGCGAGGCTGTTGGCGGTATGCTCCAAACGGTTGTAATACGCCCCCAAATCACCCCGCACCCCAGAGGCATAATTGATCGCGCTTCGGATGGTTTCCATGGACGACTGGGCCTCCTCCTGGGTGGCGATACTGATCGAGGACAGCGCTTCCCCGTCCTCCGCTCCCAGGGCAGAGGTGTGCATATCCTGGATGAACACATTCAAGCGGTCATAACCGTTGCTGGTATCCCCGATCTGGAGGATCAGCGGTGTGCCGGGGCGCGAGACCGTGATCCCGATATAATCGAGAATGCCCCCTACCGTAGTCATATCTGTGGTATCCTTTACATCCTGGCGCTGTTGCAGGCTGAGCGCGGCTCCGTCGGTCCAGTCGACACGGAAAATACCGTTTCCGGCAGCGGCAGCAGCCAGCCTGCGGGCCGCCAATTCTTCGTCAAGGGCATCGGCTTCCGTCAGTTCCACCACATTTTCCCCGCCTCGATAGGCGCTGTTCGGCCCGACGGCAAAGGTGTAGGTCGTATTTCCCAAACGGACGCTGGTACCGTCGGCAATCAAGCCGGACAGATCCAGTCTGGTGGAGGCAAGCTGCCCATCACTGGGATCCGGCGGGTCAGGAGGATCCGGTGGGTCCGGGTCAACTACGCCCGCTTCCGCCCAGAAGGCGTAGAGCGTAATATCTCCATCCAGCTTTACGGTGGAATTTGCGGTAATCTTGTTCCCTTTGCCGTCTGCCTCTGTGTACCATCCCATGAATTTGTATCCGTCGGGGGCCTCGGGCTCCGGGAGACCGCTGTATTTGCCGTCATAGGTAACCGTCATACTGCTGTCACCGTCCAGCGTCCCGCTGCCGGGGTCAAGCGTTACCGTGTATTGATTGGCGGTCCAATGGGCATAGAGGGTCACATTTTGGGGCGTTTGCAGAAGGGCGTCGAAGTCCACCTTTGTGTCGCCGTTTGCCGATGTGTACCAGCCGTCAAAGGTATAACCCTTCCGGGTCGGGTCAGTGAGCGAAAGGCTGGTATCATTGACGTTATAGGTCTTCGGGTTGCCGTCCGCATTGGTTCCGCCGGCCAGGTTATAGCTGATCGTGTAGTTTATCAGCTCCCAGCGGGCATAGAGAGTAATATCCGTGGGGTTATTCAGCAGGGCCTTGGCGTCAAATTTTTCCCCGCCCGTCTCCGAGGTGTACCAGCCGAGGAACTTATAGCCTTTTTTGACCGGGCTGGCAATCTGATTGACCGCCTTGTCCTCCACATTATAGGTGGCAGGATTGGTGATCCCGTTGCCCAACTCCCCGCCGTCCAGTTCGTAAGTGATACTGTAGTCGATGCGCTCCCAGTTGGCCGTAAATTTCAAGTTGCCAGTGGAACCGGTGGGGACCGTCACATTTTCTTGAGGGTCGTCTTGCCCGTTCCACGTCCAGCCCAGGAATTTATAGCCCGTTCTGGTGGGAGCGTTCAAGGTGATCTCGTCGCTCTCTACGGTGTAGCCTGTGGGGTTGGTAACGCCGGCGCCCAGTTTTCCGCCGCCCAAATCGTATTCGATCTTGTAGTTGATGGTTTTCCAGTGGGCTTTGAGTGTAACATTTTTCGGAGCTTTCAGCAGATCCGTCATGTTCACCTTTGTCTCCGAACCGTCATCATTTTGGATGTACCAGCCGTCAAAGGTGTAGCCGTCCTTAGCGGGGGCGGACAGCGTGAGGCCGCTGCTCTCTACCGTGAACGTATCCGGGTTGGAGACACCGTCACCCAGCTCTCCGCCGTCCAGATCGTAGTCGATCGTATACTCAACAGCCTTCCAATGGGCGTAAAAGGTGTGCTCGCCGGGTTCCAGATGGGAATCGGCTTTGATCTCACTGCCGCCGGTCTTTTCGGTGAACCAGCCCAAAAATTCGTAATGAGTCCGGCTCGGCGCCCCCTGTTCGTCGAACACCTCGCTGAAGGTCTTGTCTGTCAGCTGAGTGGGGGGCGCGCTGGTACAGCCTGGGTAGTTGAGGTCAAAGGACACCGTGGTCGTGACATTCTCAAAGCCATCGCCCTCTACCGGGTTGCCGATAAAAACGCCATAGTTATTGAATTTGCCATTATCAATATTTTTGATCGTGCCGTCTGTGTTATCGGTTGTCCCGTAGTTGTTGATGGTGCCCTTGTTGTTGATCGTCCCATGGTTGGTCAGCGTGCTGTCGCTGTCTATATCGAGGGTGGCGCCCTCCCCCACCGTGAGCGTAACGCCATTCCTGATGGTGACGTCCTCCCTCAAAGTCACGTTTCCTTTGACCGTTCCGGTGGTATTGTTGAGAACTGTCAGGCTGCTGGAGTCGTCCCTGCCGGCACCGCCGCCGACTTGCTCTGCTTTATCACCGTAGCTGTTTGTCCCATTGGCGCTGATGGTCATCGTGCCAGTACCCTTTACGACCACAAGGTTATCGCCGGAACCGTTATTTCCGCCGCCAATACCAGCGCCGCCTTTGTATCCTCTGGCAGTGACATTGCCGTCCGTTACGACGGTGATATTCTCACCGGACCCATAGTCGCCGCCGCCGATGCCCGCCGCGCCCGCGCCGTCGCCGGAGCCGCCGGTGGCCGTCACAGCGGCTTTATCCTTGATGGTGATATTCGTACCATCACGGCTGTCTCCGCCGCCGATGCCCGCGCCCGCGGCCTGCACGGTGGTGCTGTTCGTACTGGATGCGGTGACGGTCGCATTGCCGCCAATGGTGATATTGTCGCCGTTCCCTCGATATCCGCCGCCGATCCCGGCCGCGCCTACGCCGCCGGTGGCGTTTTGTACCCTGACGGTTCCGTTCTCCACATAGTTCCCGTTCTCATCAACACCGGCGCCGATATTGATGTTATAGCCGTCGCCGCCGTTGCCGCCGCCGATGCCAGCGCCGCCCTGTTCGCTCTTGCCGCCAGTGGCGCTGACTGTAGTGGCGTTGAGGATGGTGATATCGTGGCCGCTTTTGCCGCTGCCGCCGCCGATGCCGGCGCCGCTGCTGTCCCGGTCGGTATCCGTGCCTCCGGTGGCGCTGACCGACTTGGTGGTATTGATCAAAATGTCAGAGCCCTCGCCGTTGGAACCGCCGCCGATACCCGCGCCCGCGGCGCCGCTCATCCCGGTGGCGGTAGCCGTCACCTGCGCGGCACCTGTAATGGAGATGTTCGTACCGGCTCCGCCGTTGCCGCCGCCAACTCCAGCGCCGCCGTCATAGCCCTTGGCGGTCACGGTACAGCCCTCGATGGAGATATTGCTTCCCGTTCCCCGGTCGCCGCCGCCGATACCCGCGCCGCCCGCACGGTCATCTAAGGAGTTGCCGCCGTTGGCATTGACGGTGCCGGTGCCCTTGATGGTGATGTTTGTGCCGTCCCGCGCGTCACCGCCGCCGATGCCAGCGCCGGCATAGCCGTCATAGGCCGCGCTGGTAGCGGTTATCGTGCCGCCGGTACGGTCTATCAAAACATTGTCGCAGTCCCCGGACCTGCCGCCGCCGATCCCTGCGCCGCCGCCGTTTCCGGTGGCGGTGACGCCTCCGCTGTTCTTGACCGTGATCCCGGACGTGTCGCTGCTGCCGCCGCCGCCGATGCCAGCGCCGCCGTCCGCGCCTCCTGTGGCGCTTACAGAGTTGGTGGTGTCGACGGTGATATCAGTGGCCCCGCTCCCGCCGTCACCGCTGCCGATACCCGCGCCGCCGCCCTGTCCGGTGGCGGTCACGCCCACTTTCCCTTGTATCGTGATATTGCTGGCCGCACCAGATCTGCCGCCGCCGATGCCAGCCCCGCCCTCGCCATAACCGTCATTGACGCTGGACGCAGTGACGCGGCCCGCATTCGTGCCGTCGATGGTGATATCAGCGGCGCTGCCGTTGTACCCGCCGCCGATGCCAGCGCCGCCGTTTTTGCCCTGGGCGGTAACGGCGGGGTTCGTGGCAACATTCACATTGATCGTGATATTGTCCGCGCCACTGCCCATGCCGCCGCCGATGCCAGCGCCGCCGTCTCCGCCGTACGCCCTTACGAGGCCGCCCGCATTGACTGTGACATCGATGCTGGACGCGGCGGAACCGTTTCCGCCGCTGCCGATGCCAGCGCCGCCGCCCGCGCCGCCGTTGGCGGTGATCGTACTGGTCGCGGTGATCGTGATATCTTCCCCGCGCCCAGCGAAGCCGCCGCCGATACCCGCACCGCGCCCGCCGCCGGTGGCGGTCTTTGCGCCGGCGCCCGAAATCTGAATATTGCGGCCATCCCCGCCGCTGCCGCCGCCAATGCCCGCGCCGTCCCCGTCCGCTCCGGCGACGGCGGTAATGGCGCCGCCGGTGATAAAGATATCAGTGCCCGAACAGTTGCGGCCGCCGCCGATGCCGGCGCCGTCGTCCCCGCCGTATGCCTTTACAGTGCCGCCGGAGATGTTGATATTATGAACGCTGTTGGCCGAGCCGCAGTCGCCGCCGCCGATGCCAGCGCCGCCTTTTCCGCCGTAAGCGTTGACCGTGCCGCCGGAAATGGTGATGTCACTGGCCGCGCCATCGCTGCCGCCGCCGATACCCGCGCCATAGGCGCTGCCATAGGCGTTGACGGTGCCGGCGGTAATGGTGATATTGCTTGCCGAACCATTGTTGCCGCCGCCGATGCCAGCGCCGCCGACACCCGGGTCATCCGGCGCGTTGTTCACCCAGGTGCTGCCGCCGCCGTAAGCGGTGATGTTTCCGCCGTTGATCTGGATATTGTCGCAGGAACCGCCGTTGCCGCCGCCAATGCCCGCGCCATTGCTGTCACCGTAGGCCCTTATGGTGCCGCTGGCGATGATGATGTTGGCGCAATCCTGTCCGTTGCCTCCACCGATCCCGGCCGCGTTGCCTCCGCCGGTAGCGGTCAGCGTTCCGCTGCCCTTGAGCGTCAGCGTGCCGTCCGTGCCGCTCTTTTGCAGCCCCGCGCACCCGGAGCCGCTGGTCAGATTAACGGTGCCGGCCGTCGTGATCGTGACATCCCCGCTGCCGTCTTTGATCTCAAGGGCCGGCCCGCCCCAGTAGCTCGTGTCGATCCTGGCGTTGCTCAGCGTGATGTTGGCCCCGCTGGCGGAATCGATCACGATCTGGCCCTCTTCCACCGTACCCGACGTGGAAATCGTCATGGCCGTATTGGTCAGGATGGTGAGCTCGCCGGTATCCTCGTCATAGGTATAATCAACGCCCAGTGTGCCGCCGGTCACGTTGAATTTACTGTTGGGGATGAGAGCCAGCGGCGACACCGCTGACACCGCCATAGGCCCATCGCCACGCATGACGCTCATCATCCGCAGGTTGCTGCTTCGGACGATATCCAGTTCGGTCACCGTCTCCTGGAGCCGCGCCTTCAATTCACTGGCGCTCAGCGCCTGGAGCCGCTCCCTGGCCAGGGAGCCGTCCAGCAGGGCAATGCCGTTAAAATTGGCGGAATCGGCAATGCGGTCGATATCGTTGAGCATCTGCTCCAGCTCTTTTTGCAGGTTCGCCCGGTCAAGCGCATTGTCATAGGT
>CAZCFU010000015.1:0-16229 GCA_964498005.1 uncultured Oscillospiraceae bacterium
GAGCCCGCCCCCTTCGTCATGGAGCTGCCCTCCTACCACGCGCCCTCCGCCACCAACGTGCTCCGCGCCACCTGGGAGCGGGGCTGGTCCTTCATCAAGCGGGCCGGCACCATCATCCTGCTGTCCACCATTATCCTGTGGTTCTTCAACGGCTTCGGCTTTGAGAACGGCGCGTTCTGCATGGTGTCCGACAGTGAGTTCTCCCTGCTGGCCAGCGTGGGCCGCACCGTGGCGTGGATCTTCGCCCCCCTGGGCTTCGGCAGCTGGCAGGCCACCGTGGCCACCGTCACCGGCCTCATCGCCAAGGAGGAAGTGGTGTCCACCTTCGGTGTGCTCTATCCGGGCAACCTGACCATGAACATCCAGGGCGCGTACACCGCCATCAGCGCTTATTCCTTCATGATCTTCAACCTGCTGTGCGCCCCCTGCTTCGCCGCCATGGGCGCCATCAAGCGCGAGATGAACAACGCCAAGTGGACCTGGGCCGCCATCGGCTATATGTGCGGCTTCGCCTATGTAGTCTCGCTGATCGTCTACCAGCTCGGCGGGCTGATCGCCGGTACGGTGAGCTTTAACGTGTTCACCATCGTGGCCGTCGCTTTGGCGGCGGGGCTGTTGTTCCTGCTGTTCCGTCCCGCTTCCAAGCTGTCTGAAACTGCCACTGTCCGCAGCGCCGAGGTTGGGAGGGTGTAACGCCATGCTTCAATTTCTGAATGAAAACTGGGGTAATATCCTGGTGCTGGCTGTGATCGCCGCCGCCGCGGCAGGGGCGCTGCTGAATATGCGCCGGAAAAAGAAGTCCGGCTGCGGATGTGGCTGTGACAGCTGTCCTTCCAACGGCATCTGCCATCCCAAACAGTAAAAAGAGATCCCCGGGAGTTCCGCTCCCGGGGATCTCTTCAATTTGGTCAATATTCGCATTTCCAGAAGAACACGCTGTAGGGGGGCAGCTCACTGCCGCCGCCAAAGTCGTGGGGCTGACCGGTGAGCAGATCCACAGCCCGGCCGCACCCGGCGTCAAAGTGGGCCCAATAGGGCTGGCTGTCGGCGTTCACCGCCACCAGCACCCGCTCATGCTCACTGCGGCGCTGGAAGATAGCCTGCTTGTTGGTGAGCACCAGATCTTTGAAGTCGCCCCAGCACAGTGCCTCGCTCTCCCTGTGGGCGCGGGTCATGGCGGCGATCCGGTCGGTGAGCTCGTTCCACTCCGGGTGGTCAAAGCTGGGCCGCAGGGCGTCGTCCCCGTGGGATTTGTCCCCCTGAGCGCCCCACTCGCTGCCGTAGTACAGGCAGGGGATACCGGGCATTCCGAACAGCACACCGTACAGCAGGGGCAGGTGGGCCGGGTCCTGCAAAATGGTGGCCGCCCGGGTGACATCGTGGTTGTCCACAAAGGACAAAAGGTGCTTGCCCTTGTACAGCGTCCACTGCTCCGGGCCGAACTGCCGCTTCAGACTGTGGACGATCTCGAACAGGTTCATGGAGTTAAAGCTGGAGTGCAGCCCCTTGTAGCACTCGTAGTTGGTGCAGGAGTGGAGCAGTCCGTCTCCCACCCACTGGTTGTAGTCACCGTGGAGGGTTTCGCCTACCAGGAAGAAGTCAGGCTTCAGCCCGTCACAGAACCAGCGCAGATGACGGAGAAAATCCTTGTCCAGGCAGTAGGCCACGTCCAGCCGCAGGCCGTCGATGCCGAACTGCTCCACCCAGAAGCGCACACAGTCCAGCAGGTAGTCCACGACAGCGGGGTTACGCAGGTTGAGCTTCACCAGCTCGAAATGACCCTCCCAGCCTTCGTACCAGAAACCGTCGTTATAGTTGGAATTGCCGTCAAAATTGATGTGGAACCAGTCCTTGTAAGGGGAGTCCCATCGCTTCTCCCGCACATCCCGGAAGGCCCAGAAGCCCCGGCCCACATGGTTGAACACTCCATCCAGCACCACCTTGATGCCGTGGTCGTGAAGGGTGCGGCACACCTGGGCGAAGTCCTCATTGGTGCCTAAGCGGCAGTCGATTTTGCGGTAGTCCCGGGTGTCATAGCCGTGGCGGTCGCTTTCAAAAATGGGGCACAGGTAGACCGCGTCGGCCCCCAATTTTTGGATATGTCCAGCCCAGTCCCCGATTTTACCGATGCGGTTGACCGGGACGCCGTCGTTTTCCCAGGGCGCTCCACAGAACCCCAGGGGATAAATCTGATAAAATACGCTGCGCTCTGCCCACATGGGCGTCACTCCCTCTCTCTGGCGGTGTTTCATGGCCGGAAAGGCCATGAGCAAATAGTATAGCAGAAAAAGGGGAAAAAAGCAAGCTTACCTCCCTTGACACCCCATGCGGTTGAGTAAAGCGCGCAGCTGAGCTGTTCTCCGGCGCTGCTGCGCGGCAATGCCGCGCAGTATGGGAACCAGTTCGGTGGACACATCGTATTTCAGAGCGTTTTCCGCCATGCGGATCGCCCCTTGGCAATGGGGAAGCATCTGCCGCGCAAAGACAGCGCCCAGCCGGTTGCTCTCAGGGGCGGCGCCCATGCGGGCAAACATCTCCCGGCAGATGAGGTCGATTCGCCGCTGGTAGAGCCGCAGATCCATCTGAGCGTTTGTGAGCTGGCCGCAGGCGGGCAGCACTGCCTCCATCTGGTCAATGGCCTGGGCCTGTTCTTCCATAAGGCGCTGTGCCGTCTGCCGGATGGTGGGATTTTCCGTATACCGCAGGACATTGTTGGACATTCGGACAGCGGCTCGGCAATGAGGAACCATCTGAACCGCAAAGTTATGTGAGATGCTCTGGTTAAGGCCCACAGTGGTCATGGCCTGAATCATTTCATCCAGGGTCTGATAAAAACAGCATAAGTAATTTTTCGAGTCCTCGCTGAGCAGGCAGGTGTTTTTCATAAATTTGCCCTCCTTTGCCCCCATTCTATGAACGGAAAGGAAGGGACGTTCAAAAATAAGACGGCGGTCACGTTGACCGCCGTCTTATTTCAGGTTTGCTCTTTTCCAATATCAAAGGCGTGGAGCCAGTCCGATTTCAGCAGGAACAGCAGGAACACCACCGAGCTGAGCGACCATGTGAGGGGATAGGCCCAGGCGATGGTGGCAAACACTGGGAAGAACCGCAGGGCCAGGGTGACATAGGCCACCCGGACACAGCACCAGAAGGCCAGCATGGTGGCCATAGGGACAAAGGACTTGCCGCAGCCCCGCAGTACCCCGGCGGCGCAGTGGGAAAAAGCCAGGAGGCAGAAGAAGGGAGCAACCACCCGGCTCTGGATGGTACCGAACTCAATCGCCTGTGGTTCGTCCACGAAAAAGCGCAGGGAAGGGGGGGCAGCAAAGAAGAATATCACTCCGATAATTTCCGCCAGCGCCATCCCGGACAGAATGCCAAAGAGCGCGCCTTTTTTTGCCCGGTCATACTGTCGGGCGCCCAGATTCTGACTGATGAAGGTGGGCAGGGACATGGACATAGCCGTAATGGGCAGGAACACCAGCCCCTCAACCTTGGCGTAGGCCCCATGGCCGGACATGGCGTACTCACCGAAGGAGTTGATATTGCTCTGCACCACCAGGTTGCCGATACTGATAACGGCATTCTGCACTCCGGTGGGCAGCCCTTGGCGGACGATCTGGGAAAGGATGCCGGGGTAGAATCGCAGCTTGCGAAAGTCCAACCGGGTATAGTCCTTCAGATGGCACATCCGCCATAGGCACAGCAGGAAACTGATCCCTTGGGTGAGGACGGTGGCGACGGCCGCGCCCGCGACACCCCACTTGAACCCAGCCACAAACAGCAGGTCCAGCACAATGTTCAGGATGGAGGAGAGGATGAGGTAGTACAGCGGGTGGAGACTGTCTCCCAAAGAGCGCATGATGGCCATGCAGATATTATAGAGGATAACGGTAAATACCCCGCCGAAATAGATGCGAAAATAGATCAGGGAATAGGGGAGCACCGAATCCGGCGTATTCATGATTTTGAGCAGCTGGGGCACCAGAAGCAGCCCAACCACCGTGGACAGCGCCGAGGCGATGACGCCAAACAGGAAGTTGGTGTGGATAGACCGCACCACGTTTTCCTCATCCTTAGCCCCATAATACCGGGAGATAATGACGCCGCCGCCGATGGCAATGCCGTTGAAGAAGCCGATAATCAGAAAGGTGAGACTGCCTCCGGAGCTGACGGCGGCAAAGGCCCCGTTATCGGCAAAATTACCCAGAACCCAGGCGTCCGCCATATTGTAGAACTGTTGGAGCAGCTGGCCCAAAAACAACGGCAGCGCAAAGGAGAGAATGCCCGGAATGATGGGCCCCTCTGTCAGCGATGGGTTTTGGGCCCCCAGGCGGCCCTTAAAAAAAGACATGATCTTCATCCCTCGATTCAAACATGGTGGCGTGAGCGTAAATCCTAGCATAACACAGGGATATAGTGCCGTCAAGAGGGAAACGGGGAAAAAGCCGAAAAATGTCCGCCCACAGCCTGCCGTGGACGGACATTTTTCAGCGGAGAAGACAGTGTTATCGTACTATTTTATAGTAGGTGCGGGCAGTGAGCAGATAGACCACGGCGTACACCGCCAGGAAGGCCGCCAGCGTCCCCCCGGTGCAAAGCGCCACGGTGGTCACATTGCGCACGCCAAACATGGTGAGCATCCGGGCCACCAGGTTGAAGTCGAACAGGAGGTGGATAGCCGCCACCACGATGGGCAGGAAAAACACGATGAGTACCTGGCTGCGGATGGAGGTCTTGACCTCGCGCTGGCTCAGCCCCACCTTGCGCATGATCTCGAACCGGCCCTGATCCTCGTAGCCCTCGGACACCTGCTTGTAGTAGATGATGAGTACCGTGGCCATGAGGAACACCACGCCCAGCACGATGCCCAGGAATAGGAAGCCCCCGGCCATGGAATAGCCGTCCACCGCCATCTCGGCCCGGGATTCCACCCGCCAGGATTCCCAGGTTCCGGTGCCTTCAAAGAAATGTTCGTCCATTGTGGCGTCCGACCAGGCGTCCACCAGCGCCAGCTCTTCATCGTTGGTGCAGTCCAGATCCAGGAAAATCAGGGCATTGGCGGAATAATTATCCCCCGTAAGCTCCCGCAGGGCGGTGCAGCTGGCCTCGTCCGCCACCACCAGGCACACCGGGTCAAACATAGTGTGGGTAATGGAGAACATGGACAGAGCGGGCAGGGACTGGGCGGCGGTGAAGGACAGAGAACCGCCCGTTACGTCGGTGAAGGTGAAGGTGTCAAACGCCGGGCCTGCGCCGGATACCGCCAGCTCGCCGGGAGCAATGGAGGGGACGGGCTGGCCGGACAGCCCCGCGTAATCCTCTGCGCTGAGGACGAAGAACATACGGTTGATGGCGTTGTCGCTGCAGGTGGCGGTGCTGTAGCCGGGTTTGGAATCGGCAAAGGGGTAGCCCTCCCTGGTCTCGCTGCCGTCAAAGGACAGATACTGTCCCACCCGCAGGCTGGTGACAGAGATATTGTGCTCCGCCGCAAACCGCTGGGCCAGCGCCGCCGCGCCGTCTAGATCAGGCGTCTGTTCCACCGGGTCAAACCGGATGGTCATGTTGAGGCTGGCGGGGTACTCGGCAGCGATGAGCTCTCCCTGCCCCATGTAGAGAGCCAGGGTGCCCGAGATCATGACCATCACCATGGTGGACAGGATGCAGATGTTGGCCAGCCCCACGGCATTGCGCTTCATGCGGTAGAGCATCCCGGACACGCCGATGAAGTGGCCGGTCTGATAGTAGAATCCCTTGTTTTTCCGCAGCATCTTCAGCAGGGCGATGCTGCCGGCAGTGAACAGGCAGTAGGTGCCGATGATGACCAGGATCACGGCCAAGAAATAGAAGGCCATGGCCAGGGCGGGATCCTTGGTGGTGACGGCAATGAAATAGCCCGCACCCATGGACAGCGCGCCGATCACCGCCATCAGCCAGCGGGTTTTTGGCTCCTTTTCACCCACGTCCCCGCCGTGGAGCAGCTCAATGGGCTTACTCAGCCGCACCCGGAACAGGTTGAGCAGCAGGGCCAGCACCAGCAGCGTCCCAAAGAACACAGCCGCTACAATCATAGCAGGCAAAGAAAAGGAAGAATGGAAGGGGATAGAGAACTGGAGCAGGGAGGTCAGCGCGATGGTGGCCAGCTTGTGGAGGATCACACCAAGGATCAGCCCTCCCACGATGCCAGTCAAAGCGGTATACAGGCTCTCCCAGCACTGGATCAGGGCGATGTTCCCCTTGCCCATACCCAGGATATTGTAGAGCCCCAGCTCCTTTTTGCGCTGCTTCATCAGAAAGCTGTTGATGTACAGCAGCAGCACAGCGGACAGGATGCCCGCCACCATCATGCCCAGCTGCATCATGACCTGGACATAGGCAAAGCCCCGCATCTGCGCTACGCCGGGGTCAAAGGACAGTGCGGACATGACGTAAAAGGCGGCGGTGAGACCCGCCAGCGCCAGCAAGTAGGGCACGAAAAATCTGTGGTTCTGCCTCATGCTTCGGGCCGCCAGCTTGGGATAGAGACCGTTACGCACGCTTCTCACCTCCATCAGTGAGCCGGGTGAGGGTTTCGGTAATGAGGCGGTACATCTGGCCGTCGGTGCGGTTCTCCCGGTAGAGCTGGTGGTACACCATGCCGTCCCGGATGAACAGTACCCGGCCAGCACGGCTGGCTGCGGTGGTGGAGTGGGTGACCATCAGCACCGTTTGGCCAGCAAGATTGATCTTGGTGAACAGATCCATCAGGCTGTCCGCCGCCCGGGAATCCAGCGCCCCGGTGGGCTCGTCGGCCAGCACGATCTGGGGCTGGGTGATGAGGGCTCGGGCCACGGCACACCGCTGCTTCTGTCCCCCAGATACCTCGTAGGGATATTTGTCCAGCAACTTCTCAATTCCCAGGGTTTCGGCGAGCGGGGCAAGGCGGCGGTTCATCTCCTGGTGCTTTTTTCCCGCCAGCACCAGGGGGAGGAAGATGTTGTCCCGCAAACTGAAGGTGTCCAGCAGGTTAAAGTCCTGGAACACAAAGCCCAGGTTGTCCCGGCGGAAGGCGGCCAGCTCTTTTTCCCGCACTGCGGTGAGATCCCGCCCACCCAGCAGTACCGACCCGGCGGTGGGCCTATCCAACGCGGCCAGAATGTTCAGCAGGGTAGTCTTGCCGGAGCCGGACTCGCCCATGATGGCCACATATTCCCCGTCTTCCACCGTGAAGGACACGTCGGACAAAGCCTCCACCTTCTGAGCCCCGAAGCGGGTGGAATAGACCTTTTTTACATGATTGACTTCCAAGATTGACATAATGATTCCCTCCATGTTGTCACGCTGCGCCTAAGCTCCGCGCTTCTAAACTGTACTATCTGTTTCAGTACAGGCAGTATACAGAAAAAGGGTTAAGAAGCCAGCGGGGAAAATCAAAAGAATTTATTAAGAGAAGGGTAAGAGGGGAAATGTTTTTTAAAAGATCAAGGATATCTATTGCAATCAAGAACCAATAATGTTAAAATGTTAACAGACTTTGGGCGTCCTTTGGCCCAAGATAAATTGGAGGTAATTCAAAATGGCACGTTTTACTCTTCCCCGTGACCTGTACCATGGCAAGGGCGCTCTGGAAGCGCTGAAATCCTTTGACGGCAAGCGCGCGATGATCTGTGTGGGCGGCGGCTCCATGAAGAAGTTCGGGTTCCTGGACCGGGCGGTCGAGTACTTAAAGGAAGCCGGTATGGAGGTCGAGCTGTTCGAAGGCATCGAGCCCGATCCCTCTGTGGAGACCGTGATGAAGGGCGCCGAGGCCATGCTGAAGTTCCAGCCCGACTGGATCGTGGCTATGGGCGGCGGCTCCCCCATCGACGCGGCCAAGGCCATGTGGATCAAGTATGAGTATCCCGACATCACCTTCGAGGAGATGTGCAAGGTGTTCGGCATCCCCGCCCTGCGCAAGAAGGCCCGTTTCTGCGCTATTTCCTCCACCTCCGGCACCGCCACCGAGGTGACCGCCTTCTCCATCATTACCGACTACCAGAAGGGCATCAAGTACCCCATCGCCGACTTTGAGATCACGCCCGACGTGGCCATCGTTGACCCCGATCTGGCCGAGACCATGCCCAAGAAGCTGGTGGCCCACACCGGCATGGATGCCATCACCCACGCCATCGAGGCGTACGTGTCCACCGCCAACTGCGACTACACCGATCCTCTGGCCCTCCACGCCATTAAGATGATCGAGAACGACCTGGTGGACTCCTACAACGGCGATATGGCTAAGCGCGACTCCATGCACAACGCCCAGTGCCTGGCCGGCATGGCCTTCTCCAACGCCCTGCTGGGCATCGTCCACTCCATGGCCCACAAGACCGGCGCGGTCTTCGCTGACTACGGCGCTCACATCATCCACGGCGCGGCCAACGCCATGTATCTGCCCAAGGTCATCGCCTTCAACGCCAAGGACGAGACCGCCGCCAAGCGGTACGGCGAGATTGCCGACTTTATGGGCCTGGGCGGCGACAGCCTGGACGAGAAGATCGCCAACCTGATCGCATATCTGCGCAAGATGAACGACGACCTGAACATCCCCCACTGCATCGGCAAGTATGGCCCCGACAGCTACCCCTGCGAGCAGGGCTTCGTGCCCGAGGAGGTGTTCCTGGAGCGGCTCCATGACATCGCCGTCAACGCCATCGGCGACGCCTGCACCGGTTCCAATCCCCGCCAGCCCTCCGTGGAGGAGATGGAGAAGCTGCTCAAGTGCTGCTACTACGACACCGAGGTGGACTTCTGATCCTAACAGAACTCTTCAGGCCTCCGCTGATCATGTCAGCGGAGGCTTTTTAATTTTGACTGGCGAACTACCGCGATATTTCCCTACACCAGCGTAAACTGTCGAAAAAATAATTGTATTGAAATCTGTGTTGTGGTGTGGTATAATAAACCAACATTTTGAATTGGAGGGAAATTACCTATGACTCATATCCAGACTCTGAACGGCGCAACTCTGAAGCAGAGCGCGGCTCACGGCGGCTGCGGCGAGTGCCAGACCTCTTGCCAGTCTGCCTGCAAGACTTCCTGCACCGTGGCCAACCAGAAGTGCGAAAATAACAAGTAATTCATGAGAGCGCCGGAAAGGGTGGGCTTTGTCCCACCCTTTTTCTGCGTATCAAAGGAGGAGCCAAAATGGTTCATACATTTATCTGTCTGGGAGTTCCTGTGGCGGTAGACGTAAACAGCGGCGCCGTCCACGTGCTGGATCGGGCCGCTTACGATGTGCTCTCCCTGCAGGACGCCCCCATGGCCGACGCCTGCCCCCCGGAAATCTACGGCAAGCTGCCCCAGTATGCCTCCACCGTTGTGGATGAGGCATGGGCGGAGCTGCTGGAGCTTCAGAAAAACGGTCTGCTGTTTACCGATGACAACTACATTGACCCGGCCGCGGCCACTCTCATGCAGCAGGACGCCCCCATTAAAGCCCTGTGCCTCCATGTGTCCCACGACTGCAATCTGCGCTGCCAGTACTGCTTCGCCTCCACCGGTGATTTCGGCACCGGCCACCGCATGACGATGGACATAGAGACGGCGAAAAAGGCCATTGACTTTGTCATTGGGCGCTCCGGCAATCGCCGGAACATTGAGGTGGACTTTTTTGGCGGTGAGCCGCTGATGGCCATGGATACCGTCAAAGCCACCGTGGAATATGCCCGCTCCATTGAGAAGGAGCGCGGAAAGAATTTCCGGTTCACCATCACCACCAACGGCGTGCTGCTCAATGACGAGAATATTGAGTACATCAACCGGGAGATGTCCAACGCGGTGCTGTCCCTGGACGGGCGGCCCGAGGTCAACGACAGGATGCGCAAGACGGTGAGCGGCGACGGCAGCTACGACGTGATCCTGCCTAAATTTCAGAAGCTGGTGCAGGGCAGGGGGGAGAAGGACTATTATCTGCGCGGCACTTTTACCCGGCACAATTCGGACTTTGCCTCCGATGTGATCCACATCGCGGATCAGGGCTTCCGTCATGTGTCGGTGGAGCCGGTGGTGGGCAGCCCTGACTGCGGCTACGCGTTCCGGGAGGAGGATCTGCCCGAAATTCTGGCTGAGTATGAGCGCTTGGCGGCGGAGCTGCTAAAGCGGGATGATGTGAACTTCTTCCACTTCAATGTGGATCTGTCCCAGGGCCCCTGTGTCATCAAGCGGATGAGGGGCTGCGGGGCGGGGTGCGAGTATGTGGCCATCACCCCGGAAGGGGACATCTATCCCTGCCACCAGTTTGTAGGTAATGAGGAGTATAAGCTGGGCAATCTCTATGATGGCACCTTTGACATGGAACTGTCCCGGAAATTTGCGGGGCTGAACATCTATACCCGGCCGGACTGCAAAAACTGCTGGGCCAGATTCTATTGCAGTGGGGGGTGTTCCGCCTCCAACCTGCTTGTCAACGGCGACATAAAAAAACCAAACCGCTTTGGCTGCGATATGCAGCGCAAACGGCTGGAGTGCGCCATCGCCATGAAAGCCATCCGGGCGGGCATGGCAGAGGAGTGAGCTGCTGCCCGAAAAAATGCAAAAAATCAACACAAAGCCTGCGGCCTCAACATTTTGAGACCGCAGGCTTTTGCGCTACAATATCCTGTGTTTTTGTTATCTTGTTTCCGGCCTTGTTCCTGCGGTAGACATAATATGATTTACATAATATTTTTACATAAAAAATTTTTTGAAAAAATTTGGCCGATTTCTCTTGCGTTTCCAGCAAAATTGGTCTATATTAAAGAAACACCGCCGTTGCCGCCTCACTGTGGTTTACTCCTGCTTTTTGAGTGCCAAGCGAAGGCACCCGTCTGAATACTCCTTGTATTCGCGATTGAAGAAGGCTGACAAAATGTTGATATTACGTTTTGTTGATTTCCATAGAAGCTGACATATGCAGCGCCCACGCGTCATATCATAGCTTGATTCCAAAATTATGATACGAGGCCGGGGTGATGAGATTGACTATCCGCAGAGTGGGAAATCGGATCAAGCTTGCCCCCGTGTGGGACGGGCTGACCCAGCTGGTCATTTTAGGCATTTGCTTTGCTGTTGGCGCTTTGGGCGGATTTTTCTTCTCCGGCCAGAGCGGGGGCGACCCAGAGCTGCTGGACTATCTCCGCCGTTATTTTCAAATGGCGGGCCAGGGGAACGGCGCGGAACCTTCGCTGTGGGCTTCCGTGTGGGATCTGACCCGCTGGCCGCTGGTTGCTTTCCTCCTCGGCGGCACCGCCGCGGGCGCGGTGGGTATCCCGATTTTGTTGGGAGCACGGGGGTTTCTGCTGGCTTTTTCCGCCGCCAGCTTTGCCCGGCTGTTTGGCCTGCCTGGTATGGCGGCGTCTCTGGCCTCTTTTGGTGTGACAGCCTTGATCGGAGTGCCGGTTTTGTTTGTTGTCGCGGCGGATGCTTTTCGCCAATCGCTGGGGCGGTTGTCCGGCGAACGGGCTCCGGCTTGGAGCCAGCGCGTCCAGGCGCTGACCCCGTGCGCGGGCCTGCTGGTGCTGGCTGTAGCGCTGCAGCAGACGCTGATGCCCGCGCTGCTGACGGCGGTATGCGCCCGCCTGTTTGGTTCATGAGAAAGGAGTTGAGTAAAATTGGATCACATCTCCGGCTATGAGATTTGGCTGGCTCAGGAAAAACGGGCCGCCGCCAATACGCTCAGTTCCTATCTGCGAGACGTGCGCCAGTTCGGTCAGTGGGCGGAGGAGGAGCGACTGACCCTCACCCAGATCAACCAAGAGGACGTAAAGCGCTACGCCCAACATTTGGAGAAAAAGGGTAAGTCCAATGCCACCGTAGTCCGATCCGTGGCGGCGCTGAAGTCCTTCTATATGTACATGATATCCATCAAGGCCACGCAGATCAATCCCGCAAAGGGCTTTACCCCCAGCCGGGTAGAGCGTAAGCTGCCAGCTATCCTCTCCAACCGCGAGGTGGATCTGTTCCTGGAGCAGCCTGATTCCTCGGACGCTAAAGGCTGCCGGGACAAAGCTATGCTGGAGCTGCTCTATGCCACCGGGATTCGGGTGTCCGAACTCATTTCTCTGGATGTTCAAGACTTAAATCTGTCCGCCAGTTTTCTGCGCTGCCGGGGCAAGAGCAAGGAGCGGGTGGTACCCCTTTACAAGGGGGCGGTGCGGGCCGTGGCCACCTATGTCAATGACGTACGGCCGCAGCTGTTGGAAAGCCCGGAGGAAACCGCCCTGTTCGTCAACATGAACGGGGAGCGCATGAGCCGCCAGGGTTTTTGGAAAATCGTTAAATGCTATCAGGATAAAGCTGGCATACACAAGGACATTACCCCGCACACCCTGCGCCACTCCTTTGCCGCCCATCTGTTGGAAAACGGGGCGGATCTGAAGTCTATTCAGGAGATGCTGGGCCACGCTGATATCTCCGCAACCCAGATTTATGCCCAGGTAGTGAACCAAAAGCTTCGGGATGTCTATGCCAAGGCCCATCCTCGGGCCTGAACCGCAAACGATTACGGCGGATGACAACATCATCCGCCGTTTTTGCTTGTCTTTATCCGCAATCTGTGATATCATGGTAATGAAATATGTCAGGAGGGTGTGCCGTTGCTGATCCTTGGAATTGACCCAGGCTACGCCATTGTGGGCTTTGGTTTGGTGGAAGCCGCTCAGGGAAGATACCGCATGGTGGCCTGCGGTGCCATCAACACACCGGCCGGGGTTCGGCTGCCCGCCCGGCTGTGGCGCATCGCCACCGATCTGGAGGAGCTTATCGGGAAATTTCACCCAGACGTAATGGCCATTGAGGAGCTCTTTTTTAATCACAATGTCACAACCGGTATCGGCGTGGCCCAGGCCCGGGGAGTTATCTTGATGACAGCGGAGAAACTGGGTCTGCCCATTCACGAGTACAATCCATCCCAGGTGAAGCAGGCGGTGGTGGGCTACGGCAAGGCGGAAAAGCGGCAGGTGATGGACATGACCAAGCGGCTTTTGGGGCTGAGCGCCGTCCCCAAACCGGACGATGCCGCCGACGCGGTGGCCATCGCCTTATGCCACGCCCGTTCCGCCACCTCGCTGCTGCAAAATATACATTAAACATTTGGAGAGATCATCGTGTTTTACTATCTGAACGGGACGATTGCCCACATTGAGCCTTACCTGGCGGTCATCGACTGCGGCGGGGTGGGCTATGCCTGCCGCACCACCAATCACACCACTGCTGCTCTCAATGTGGGTAAAGCCGCTAAACTTTACACCCATTTATATGTGCGCGAGGAGATTTTTGAGCTTTACGGCTTTGCCAGTGAGAGTGAGCTGGGCTGTTTCCGGATGCTGATCGGGGTATCCGGGGTGGGGCCCAAAGCGGCGCTGGCCATCCTGTCCTCCAATACCCCGGAAGGACTGGCCATGGCTATCGTGTCCGGCAACGAGAAGGCACTGACCTCCGCCCCCGGCATCGGCAAAAAGATCGCCCAGCGGATCATCCTCGAGCTGAAGGACAAGCTGGCCAAGGGCCAACTGACTACGGGCGGGGGAGAGGCGTTTGCCGGAGGCGTCACGATCATCCCGGAGAACAAGGCCAGCGAAGCGTCCGCCGCCCTGGCTGTGCTGGGCTACAGCCAGAGTGAGATCGCGGTGGCGATGAAGGGCATTGACCTGGACGCGCTGTCCCTGGAAGATGTCATCAAGCAGGCACTGAAAAAGATGGTGAAGGGGTGACCATCCCGAGGGAGGTTATGTCATGCTATACCACATATCCCAGACATCGGGACTGAAAATCTTGAAGCCTCACCGATCCACCCATCAAAAGGCGTACGTTTACGCCATTGAAAATCTGGTCACTGGCCTCCTTTTTGGTGCAAAGCAGGACGATTTTGACTTTGTCATCGACACCGGCGAGGATGGCATCCCCATAATCTTCGAGTGCTATCCTGAGGCGTTCCAAACAATTTACCGAGGGAAAAGCTGCTCCATATACGAGGTTGAGGAAAGTGGTTTCCAAAGGGGGATGACCTCCTGGAGTCCCGAACTCGTCTGTGAGTACGAGGTGCCCGTGATCAGTGAAACTGTCGTCAGCGACTTGTATCAGCGGCTGTGCGAAGAGGAACGCGCAGGTCGGCTTATCATCCATAGATACGAGTTTTGTGAAACCTATCGGCAGAAGATTGCGAACCATGTCGTGGACAGAATTTTTAGGTTTGATTTGGATCTGCTCGCCTATCAAAAACAGGATGAGAGGTTTGCCACTCACTATTGCGGAATCGTTCAGGCGCTGCTCGCTGTGTTGGACGGACACTTGCTGCAATAAAATAACAGTTGAACTTTTTGAACCGACGAGGAAGTGAGCCTTTGAGCATTGATTTTTCCGACAACGGCGGCTTTGAGACAGAAGCGCCTCTCGTGACCACCTCGCTGACCCGGGACGACGAGGGGGAGGGGTCTCTGCGCCCAAAATCCCTGACTGAGTACATCGGCCAGGAAAAAGCCAAGGGCAACCTGTCCATCTTCATCCAGGCCGCTAAAATGCGTGGCGAGCCTCTGGATCACGTCCTGCTCCATGGCCCCCCGGGACTGGGCAAGACAACCCTCTCTGGTATCATCGCCAACGAGATGGGGGTAAACATCCGCATCACCTCCGGCCCAGCCATCGAAAAACCTGGTGACCTGGCGGCCCTGCTGACCAACCTCCAGGAGAATGATATCCTGTTTGTGGACGAGATCCATCGACTGAACCGCTCCGTGGAGGAAATTTTGTACCCGGCAATGGAGGACTATGCCATTGACATCATCATTGGCAAGGGCCCTTCCGCCAACTCGATCCGGTTGGATCTGCCCAAGTTTACCCTCATCGGGGCCACTACCAGGGCGGGGCAGCTGTCCGCACCCCTGCGGGATCGTTTCGGCGTCACTTTGCGGCTGGAGCTGTATACTCCGGAAGAACTGGCGCTGATTGTTACCCGATCCGCCGGGATTCTGGACGTGCCTATTGAGCGGGAGGGGGCGCTGGAGATTGCCCGCCGCAGCCGGGGCACCCCCCGCATTGCCAACCGGATGCTCCGCCGGGTGCGGGACTTCGCCCAGGTCACCGCCGGCGGCGTGATCACCCGTTCTGTGGCTGACCGAGCACTCCAGGCTCTGGAAATAGACGAGCTGGGATTGGACAATGTAGACCGTCGAATGATGGCCAGTATCATCAGCAACTACGGCGGAGGGCCGGTAGGACTGGACACACTGGCGGCCACCATCAACGAGGAGTCCGTCACGCTGGAGGATGTTTATGAGCCCTATTTGATGCAGCTGGGCTTTCTCACCCGGACACCCAGAGGCCGCTGCGTCACGCCAAAGGCCTACCGGCATCTTGGTTTGGCCTTACCCGGCGAGGAAAGCATCCCAGAGCAGCTCTCTTTTTGAGTTGGAAAACGAGGTTGTTCCGTCTGTTTTTTCCAGTCCTTCCAATTCTTGTAAGATGCCGGACATATTTAGAAGATTTTCTAAAAAAAACGATGAAAACAATTGACAATTCAGTAATTCTGTGATTAAATAGACAAGGTCAAGTTATGAATGTAATTACTCCCCCTATAAATGAATACAGTGATGAGGAGCTTTGTGCTTTGGTTGCCGATGGCTGCCGGGAAGCGGAAGAGGAACTGGTCAAACGGTATCTCCGTCCTGTTCGGGTTTGCGCCCGACCCTATTTTTTGGCGGGTGGGGATAGCGAGGATCTGATCCAGGAAGCGATGTTCGGACTGCTGAAGGCGATCCGGGAATTTGACCCCGGTCGGGATGCCCGATTCAAAACCTTTGCGGAGGTGTGTATCCGAAATCGGATCCGTTCCGCCGTCACCAATGCGGCGCGAAGCAAGCACGCTCCGTTGAATGACAGCGTTCCTTTTGAGTCCCCTATGCTGGGCGTAGGCGCAAGCCCTGAGGAACAGTACATCAGCAGGGAGGAGGAGACAGAACTGCTGACCTGCTTGGAGCAGCAGCTCTCTCCGCTGGAGCATCGGGTTTTGGATTTCTTTCTTCTCGGCCTGTCCTATCAGGAAATCAGCGAGCAGGTGGGACGTTCGATCAAATCGGTGGACAATGCAGTCCAGCGAATTCGGCGAAAGGTTGCCGGTAACTTTGGCGTTTTCAGCGAGAGCTGACGCAAATATTACAGTCCCAGCAGGTTGTATTTCCGATTCTGGGCATCAAAAGAGAGGGTATTTCCATGTACGAAGACAAGACCTTAGTTTG
>CAZCFU010000016.1:0-14675 GCA_964498005.1 uncultured Oscillospiraceae bacterium
CTGTTCGCCGCCACCTTCGGCGTGGCGCTCTACTCCGAGATCGACATCATCAGCTCCATGTGTATGCTCATGGCCCGTGGCGCTGTGATCAGCATGGTATCCGTCATCTTTGTCCTGCCCGCTCTGCTGCTGCTGTGCGACAAGCTCATCTGCGCCACCACCGCGGGCATGAAGCGGCCGAAAGGTCCCCAGATTTCTAATGTGGAGGTTTATGCGAAATGAAAAAGCCTGTTGTAAAAATTTTCTCCATCATTCTGTGCGCCGTACTGGCGCTGGGCGGCATCGTGTACGCCCTGGGCGTCTCCGCTGAGGCCGCCCCCGCCGCTGACTCCGCTCCCGCGGACAGCGATGTTCAGACCACCGCGCCCAAGACCACGTCCTCCTACGACCCCGGCGCTGAGCGCAACGTCAAGGACGAGACGGTGTACGTCCTGGCCTCTGCCGACGGCTCCGTCCAGAAGATCATCGTCAGCGACTGGGTGAAGAACGCGCTGGGCGCCGACACCATCGACGATGTGTCCGGCCTCACCGGCATCGAAACCGTGAAGGGGAACGAGACCTTCACCCTGGGCGGCGGCAGCTCCTGCGTGTGGGACGCCAAGGGGAACGACATCTACTACCAGGGGAACATCGACAAGGAGCTGCCCGTGTCTGTGTCCGTGTCCTACGCCCTGGACGGCCAGCCCATCAGCCCGGAGGCGCTGGCGGGCAAGAGCGGCAAGGTCACCATCCGCTTTGACTACACCAACAACCAGTACGAGATGGTGAGCATTGACGGCAGGCAGGAGAAGATCTACGTGCCCTTCGCCATGCTCACCGGACTGCTGCTGGACAACGACGTGTTCACCAACGTGTCCGTGTCCAACGGCAAGCTCATGAACGACGGCGACCGCACCGTGGTGGCGGGCCTGGCCTTCCCCGGTCTCCAGGACAGCCTGGGGCTGGATCGGGAGACCCTGGAGCTGCCCGACTATGTGGAGATCACCGCCGACGTGAAGGATTTCGAGCTGGAGACCACCGTCACCCTGGCCGCCAACGGCCTGTTCGACAAGGCGATGGACGAAAAGGGCTCCTTCGACGGCCTGGACGGCCTGCAGGACGACCTCGACAAGCTCACCGACGCCATGGATCAGCTGCTGGACGGCTCCTCCCAGCTCTACGACGGCCTGTGCACCCTGCTGACCAGTTCGGAGGAATTGGTGAAGGGCATCGACCAGCTGGCGGCCGGCGCGGCCCAGCTCAAGCAGGGCGCGGACAGCCTGAGCGCCGGGGCGGCCCAACTCCAGGCCGGCTCCGCCGCCCTCAGCCAGGGGCTGAACCAACTGGCCGGGAACAACGACACCCTGAACGGGGGCGCGGCCCAGGTGTTCCAGTCCCTGCTGGCTGCCGCCAACAGCCAGCTGGCCGCGGCGGGCGTGCAGGCCCCTGAGCTCACCGTGGAGAACTACAGCCAGGTGCTGGAGGGCGTCATCGCCGCCGCCGGGGAGTCCCCCGCCGCCCAGCAGGTCGCTGCGCTGAAGGCCTCCCTGGACAGCTACAACGGGTTCTATCAGGGGCTCCAGAACTACACCGCCGGGGTGGCCCAGTCCGCCGCCGGGGCCGGGGAGCTGGACCAGGGCATCGGTACGCTGAAAAACGGCGCGGACAGCCTGTCCGCCGGGGCCGCCCAGCTCTACGACGGTATCCTCACCATGAAGAACGGCGCCCCCGCTCTCATCGACGGCGTGACCCGCCTGCGCGACGGCGCCATGGAGCTGAACGACGGCCTGAAGCAGTTCAACGAGGAGGGCATCCAGAAGCTGGTGGACGCCTTTGACGGCAGCCTGAGCGGCCTGATGGACCGGGTGGACGCGGTAAAGGCCGTGTCGGAGCGCTACAACTCCTTCTCCGGCATCAGCGCCGACATGGACGGTCAGGTGAAATTCATCTGGCGCACGGACGCTGTAGAACCGCGGGACTGAGGCGGGGCAGGAGTGTGCCATATTTTCCTTGAGAAAGGAAGACATTCCTGAACGGACGCGGATGATCCGTTCTCGCATGAGCTATGTTGAAAGACTGATTCCACCTGAGTCAAACGATCGACATTACCCTTGATAGAGTACTGTGGTTGTGTTTTGAGCAAAACAGCATAGGCGCTTGCACGATAACAAAATTAAATCGACAGGTTTCCTTTGGAAACCTGTCGATTTTGAATGCCAATCGCGCAGGACAAGGGCAGCCCGTTCGATCCATTGCGCCGCAAGGGGTTCGGTGGATCGATCCCGTTAACTTCCAAGGAAAAGGGACATCAGCGTTCCACGTCTACTACCCGGGAGTAGCGGCGCAGGGGGTATTCTCCGTCGTGGGCCTCTCCGGGGAAGGAGGCGGACATGGACCCCGCCCGTGTGACGCGGGTCAGACCTGCCTGAGCCAGCAGGGCGGTCAGGGCCTCCCGCTGTTCGGGGACGCAAATGAGGCCCGCCGTCTGGAGCCGGCCCTTTTGGCGGCGGAGGGTGGGCAGAAGCTCCTGTCGGGGGAGCAGTTTGACCAGCACATTTCCCTCCATGGGGGACAGCTCCAGTTCCCGGTCGGGACGGAAAATCACGGAGCAGCCCTTGCCTCGGAACAGGGTTTCTCCGTCCGCCCTCCCGTCCACGACGCGCTCCAGCAGGGCGGTGTGACCGCTGAGGGAGGCGGAGGCCCCGGCCCACTGGCCGGGGCGTTGTGCCGCCGCTTTTTCCAGGTAGGGCAGGAATTCCCGGCAAAATGCGGTCCCGGCCTCCCGATCCAGGCTGTCCAGGAAGATCACTTGGCAGGAGGAGCACAGGCGTTGGTTCGTATTCACGATGTGGGACGCCAGGGCGGACAGTTCCGCCTGCTTGTCCTCATAGCCGGAGACATAGGCGAAGCTGAGCCGGTGGCCCCATTCGATGAGCTTGCAGCCGGGCCCGGCCAAGGCCCGGGCGGCCTCAATGGCCCCGTCGCCGCCCCAGACCACCAGGCCGTCGGCCAGCGCCGCCAGGGCCTTGATGTCCTCTCGCTGGCCGGAGGGGAGGTCGAAGGCATAGATATAGGGGGCCAGCCGGGGCTCCTGTTCCACCAGCAGGCCGAAAGCCGCCAGGGATAGGCCCTTGTCCCCATGGGGCAGCTTGATCAGGTTGATATTGCCCGTCAGCAGGCCTTCCAGCACGGTGTACACCGGCAGGCCGGGCATATTGCCCGGCGCGATATGGAACAGCACCCCCAGGGGCAGGGCGAGGGCGGTGGTTTTTTTGTGCTCCCTGGGGGCGAAGGGATCCGGGCCCAGCTCGGCGGCGAGCTTGGCCTCCAGGCCGTCCCGGCGCAGGAGGGGGAGCAGTTCCTCCAATGTCACCCCGGCGGGGAGAAAGCGGGACAGGAGCGAGTCGAATTCCCCGGACTCCAGCCGTTTCCCCAGGGCGTCCACGGCGCGGATGACTGTCTCGGCCTCCAAAGGCGGGGCCGCGCGGACGGTGTTCAGTTGGGCCTCCAGACCGGCTAAGACCGTTTTTCGCTCCGAATCCGGGAGCGGCTTTCCGTTGGCGAAGATCAAAACGCTTCCCCCTTTCCCAAAAGCTCAGAGGCCCCAGCGGCGCAGGTCTGAATGTCGCTCATGCCCACCCGGCCCAGAATGGTGAGGTATGGGGCCCGGATGCCGCAGCCGCATTGTTCCCCCGGGGTCAGGTAGCCCAGGTCGTCGGTCATGACGCTGAGGGTGGGAGTGGCGGTCATGAGGGGTGAGATGAGATCGATGAGGCCCACTTGGCCCATGGGCAAGGGTTCCAGGGTATTTGGATCCCGGATGATCATGCGGCCATAGGCCGGGATGTGGAAATGGTGCCGTTGGCAGGTGTTATAGAAGATGGGGTGCTCCACCGCGCCGAACAGCTCGTTGATGTGATCCTCCGGGATGCCCAGCGTCCGGTCCACCAGGGCGTACAGGGTGCTTTTGTCCACCTCCTGGTCGGCGTGCCGCTTCCAGCCTCCGGCCAGGATGACGCGGGAACCGTGGGGCAGCTTCACCCGGAGGCCCAGTTCTTCCATCCGTTTCAGCCCGAACCACAGGTAGGAGGGGAAGCCGATGACCCGGGTGGGGAAGTGGGAGCGCTCCAGCCGTTTCAGCGATTTTACCACGGAATCCAGGTCGGGTATATAGGCCCCGTCCACCATGTGCAGGGCGTAAGTCCGGCTGAGAGGCGGGGAGAAGTGGGTCAGCCCGAACATGGTCCGGGTGACGCCGGTGTGGTTGGACTTGTGGGGCTTATAGCCCAAAATGACGCAGTGGGCGGGTTTGGGCGACACCAGATGGTGCCGGAACCCCAGGTTGACGACCATGGGGGCCTCCGCCAGGATGGAGCCCCAGTCAAAGCCGACGCGGCTGTATTTCCCGCTGGTGCCCGAGGAGGTCACCTTCATGGCCATCCGCCACTGGGGCATGGAGAACAGCGCCCGACCCTTGAAAAAGAGGGTGGGGATGACGGGAATTTTCGCCAGGTCGTCCATGGTCTTGAGCTGATCGGGAGAAAAGCCCAGGTGTTTGCAGATCGCGGCGTAACCGGGGCAGTGCCGGATGTGATAAGCGCAGTTATCCCGGCAGGCCCGGAGGAAGGCCCGGTCGGAGCCGGGCAGGTCGTAGGGTTGGGGCCGCCAGAACAGTCGTTGACGGGACAGCATGGCTTTGCCTCCTTTCCGTTTTTCAGCGTTCGCTGATATTATATCACAAGGAACGGGAAAGAAAAAGCTGTGCGGCAAAAGGGCGCGCCTGATCTTGCTTTTTAAGCTGTTTGTAAAATCTGCACAAAATCGTCTGGACAATTAACGGGAAGTATGGTATATTTAGAGGGAATCATTCCCCACTGCGGAAACGAGGAGGAAAAGACATGAACCCCAATTTTTTTAAAATTCCCGTCAGCGTCGGCAGCGTCTCCCTGCGGGTGGCCAAGGGTCACTTCGCGACCAGAAACAGCCATACCAACTACTTTATCGACGTAACCGAGCAGCGATCCTGCCTCCGGGAAGCGGAGGCGGTAGCTCGGCAGTTGGCCCAGCGGGACCTGATCCGCAACACAATGGTGGATACCATCCTGTGCTTGGATGGGACCCGGGTCATCGGCACCTGTCTGGCCCAGGAGCTCACCCAAGGCGGCAACCGCTCAATCAACGCTGGAAAAGAGATCTACCTGCTCCGGGAGAACCTGAGCCGCGACGGAAAACTTATTTTCCGAGATAATGCCCGGTTTATGCTGGATGGGAAAAATGTGCTGCTTCTGCTTGCCTCCGTCACCACCGGCGGCACGGTCCGTAAGGGAATGCGCTGCGTTCAGTACTATAAGGGGAACGTGGCGGGGATCACCTCTATCTATAGCCATGTAAAGGAGATAGACGGGATGCCGGTAGTGTCCCTGTTCAATACTGACGATCTCCCCGGCTATGCCAGCTACCGTCCCGACGAGTGCCCTCTCTGCAAGATAAGCCAGCCTCTGGATGCCGTAATCGACAAGTACGGCTATGACGCGCTGTAGCGGCCGATCGAACCGGGAAAAGCGCCCTGCCCGGAATGATTCCGTACTTGCGGGGAAAGCAAGCCTTTGCTCTATTAGCCCTCCATCTGGCGGGGCAGGTTTTTCTGCCTATGGTCGAAGATAAGACGGTTTGAGGATAAAATGAGCCCTGCTTTTCAATCAAAATGGTTGAAAAGCAGGGCCATTCAGTTCAGGGTTACTGTTTCTCTAAGAAGTTTTTCAGCATCTGCGCGGCCTGGGCACGGGTAGCCTTCCCGGTGGGATCCAGAATGCCGCTGCCCTTTCCGTTGATGATGCCCTTCTCTGTGGCCCAGCGCATGGCCTCCAAAGCCCAGGGGCTGATCTTGGCCGCGTCGACGAAGTTAAGCGTACCGCTTTTCGCGTTGGGTTTGCCGGCATATCGCCACAGCATAACTGCCAGCTGCTCACGGGTAATATCGCCGTTGGGATCAAACTTCCCGCCGCCGTAGCCGGTGACGATGCCCTCCTTCGAAGCCCAGGCCACGCCTTGGGCATACCACTTGGTGTTGTCCACATCGGAGAATGTGCCGGTCAGCGCCTGGGGCGGGTTATCCTCCAAATTGTGGAGTACCACCGCCAGCATACTCCGGCTCATAGGCAGGTCGGGGCTGAATGTGGCGCTGCTCGTGCCGTTGAACAGCTCGTGGGAGCTGACGAAACTTACGGCGTCCGCTGCCCAGTTGGTGGCGGGCACATCGATGAAGCTCTTGCTGTTGTCCACGATTTTCACCCTGGCGGAGCCATCCAGGGGGATCGTGACGCTGTTCCTGCCCGCAATAGATTTTCGGATCACCTGCTGGGTGCCGTCCTCACGCACCAGTACGGCGACCGTACCGGGAGTGGACCCCGCCACAGGGACCGTGACCTTCATGCCTCCGGGGACGCTGCCCGCCGTCTTGCCGCCTGCGGTGACGGACAGCTCCACCGTGCTCCCGGTCCGTTCGGCGATAACCTTGACGTCTCCGCCCGGTTTGGACAGGTCGTTCAGCGCGCTGTTGGGGATGGTCACGCTGGCCACAGGGGTCGTGACCGTCAGGTTCGCGTTGGTCCTTTTGCCGATCTGTTCCACTGTGGAGGCGAGGATGCTGACCTCGGTCTTGCTCACGCTGCCTTTGATTTCAGGCGTGATGACCACGTTGTTGCTGTTTTTGTCCGCCGCCTGCTTTACGATCTCGTTGCCCACAGTGGAATTGACCGTGGATGTGGCCTCGCCGTTCTTGGTGGACGCGACGGGGGTCGCGGTGGTCTCCGTGGTGGGTGTGCCGTTTTTATTGCTGGTGCTGGTGGTCACGGGCAGGGTGCTGGGTGTCGTCGGATTGGAAGGCGTTACCGAGCCGGAACCGGCGGGCCGCTCATTGGTGCCGGTCTTGATCGCGGCCTTGAAGGCGTCCACGGCGGCGTTCAGAGCGGTCACCGCCTCATCCACCGCGGCCTGGGTCGCGTCCGCCTTGTTGGCGATGGCCCGGGCGGCGGCAATGGCGTCGGTCAGGGCCTTCATCTCAGCCGTAGTGACGAACTTGGTGTCCTTAGCTACGTCGGCGGCGGTCTGGTTGCTGGCCACAACGCCCTGCTTGGCGGTGTTGGCCGCGGCAATGGCGTCGGTCAGGGCGCTCTTGTCCGCCACGCGGGTGATGGTGACGGTGTAGTTAGTCGTATTCGGGCCGTCGCTGACCGTGATGATGACGGTGTTTTTGCCCTCGTCCAGGGGCACGATGCCGTCGGCGCAGACTGTGCCGCCCTTCCTTACCACCACGGTAGTACCCTGATTGCCGGTGGCGGCGACGGTGACGCTTTCCGCGCCGCCCACGGTGGCCTGGTAGGTCGTGGTGTTGGGTTTAAAGGCGGGGGACAGGGCGACCGCCGCATCGCCCGCATTCAGGATCAGGCTTTCCAGCTTGGCTACAAGTGACGCGGCGGAGGTAACGTTCACCGTGCAGCTTGCTTCGGCGCTCTGATAGCTGCCCGCGCCGGAATAGCTTGCCGTGAAGGTGTAGAACTCGTCGCGGTCGGGAAGCGTGACCGTATAAGTGCCCCGTGTTGTCTCGGTTATCTTAACGTTTCTGTCACAGGTCACGGTGAGCGCGCCCGCCGCGGGCATTCCGGTCACGGTCAGCGTCAGCTCACCGCCGCCGGTAAGTTCTGTTCCGCTGGGCGTAATGACGAGATCGGTGGCAATGTTCCCGTCCACAATATTGAGTACCACGGTGAGGACCTTGACGACGGGGCTGTTCGCGGGGGACGCCATACACGTCACGGTGTATTCGCCGGGCTGGCGGAAGGTGGGCGCCACGTCGGTCCAGGTGGTGAGGCCGCTCTCGTCGTCCGGGGAGATGTACTCGACGGGGACATGGTAGGTCAGCACAAGGCCCTTGTCATAGGTCAGCGCTTCCAGCGGGCTGTGGGCCGCGCCATCGTAGGGGATGGTCAGAGTACCCTTGGCGTCGATCTGCGCGTCTACCACCACGCTGCTGACAAAGTTGAAGTTAAAGTCGATCACTTCGTCAGCGGGACGGGAGATCGTGACCACGAACTCCGCCGTCGCGCGCTCATAGTTGGGGCTGGAAATGGCGCTGCCCTCCTGATCCTGGGTGGGGTCAAAGACGGCGATGAAGTGATAGGTGCGGGTGATGGGCGGGATGTTGGGGGAAGCGACCCAATCGCCGTTGCTCTTGCGCTCAAGGTTGCGGACGGCATCGTTGAAGGTGGTGAGGGTGAACTGGCCCTGGTCCTGAGCGGGAACGCCCTTAATGGTAAGCTTCAGGGGCAGGGCGGTGGTAAGGATCTCATGGGAGTCGCCGCTGTGCTTCTTGTCGCACTCGATGGTGATGGTGGGGGTGGCCTTGGAGATGGTCACGTTGGCGGAGCCTTCCGTGCTTGCCCCGTCCTTCGTGGCCTGGTAGTAGATGGTGTAAGTGCCGGCGTTGGTAAAGGTGGGCGGCGCGTTGAGACTGTACTCACCTGTTTCCGCCGTTCTGTAGGCGACTTGAACACCGGCGCCCTTGGTGACCGTAATGGTATGGGGTTTGCCATCGTAGTCACCAACGTAAGGCTTAACGGTGACATCTATATCGGACACGGTGACGGAATAGGAAGCGGTCGTGCCAACGTAATTCGCGCTCTCGCTGTAGGTCGCGGTAAAGGTATGGCTGCCCTGTTCCACCTGATGGGTGCCGGTGTAGGTCCCGTCAGACTGTTTGGTCAGGGTAATGGTGGGATCGTGCCCATCCGCCGTGTTGGAGCAGGCCAGCGAGATGTGATCCGCGGTGGCCTTGTCGGGTACGCCGCGAACGACCAGGGTGATCTTCTGACCGGTCGTCAGGGCGGCGCCCTCCTCAGAGGTGATGGAGATGGTGGGCGTTGCCTTGTTGATCTTCACCGTCGCGGAGGCTGTCCTTGTGACGTTGCCGCTCCAGGTGGCCTTTACGGTGACGGTGTAGGTCCCCGCGTCGGTAAAGGTGGGCTGGGTGCCGCTCCAGGTGCTGCCGTTATTGGTGGAATACTGGAGGGTCGCGCCGCTGGGATTTGTCGTAACAGTGACGGTGCGGGCAGTGCCGTTGTAGACGCCCTCCCAGCCGGCGACGGCGAGGGTGGGGACAAGGTCGGAGAAGGGGATGATCTTGAAGGTGACCGCGGCGGCGGCGTGCTCGTAGAGCAGGGCGATGTCGCCGTCCTTGGTTTCGGACAGGCTGGAATAGCAGTAGTACACCCCATTGGCGGTGACCGAGTAGGTGTTGTACAGCTCCATGGTGTGGTTTGCGTCATTGTTGACCAGGAACACATAGAGCTTGCCGGTGTTGCGGCCGCTGCTGCCGCTGGCGGCGGTGGAAACAATGATCGCGTCTTTGCCGTTGATTTTCTTGGAATACTTGATGGCGGAGAGCTGACAGCCCGTTGTCTTGGTGGCGGCAGTGGTTACCGGGGTGCCGGTCGTCCAGCCGGCGCCGTTCCAGGTGTGGTCGGTGTAGCGGACTTTGTTTGTGACAGTGTCCCGGTAGAAGTGGCGGATGACGGTATCGCTGATCTGCACCAGGCAGCTCTCGCTGGAGTGGTCGGTGGTGGCGTTGCTGCCGCGCGTCCAGGTCGCGCCGTTGTCCTTGGAGTAGATGAAGCCGGCACGCTCGGTGCTCCAGGTATAGACGGGCAGGATGATCGTGCCGTCCTCCATGCACAGGCCCGAGCCGGGGCCGACGCCGTAGAACCGATCCGCGCCGGTGCGCACCTGGTCGTTGATCATCTGGGGCTTGCCCCAGGTCTCGCCGCCGTCGGTGGACGTGACGATCGACAGGTAGGAGGCGTCGCGGACATGGAGGGTGGCGTTGTAGAAGAACACGTTCTGCTGCACCCAGGTGTTGTTCGCGCCCAGACGCTGGCAGTAGATCTTGTCGCTGTTGGGGTTCTTGCCGGCAAAGCTCCCGTTTGTGTAGTAGAGATAGTAATACTCATCCACGTAATACCCGGAGAAGGCGTCGTCCGCGCTGTCGATCGGCTCGTAGACCGGGGCGTAGCCGTTTGTAAAGTCGCCCACATAGTAGTCGTAGGCGGTGCTGGAAGCGTTCGGAGCCGCGGTATAGAGTACCAGGCGCTTTGTCCCGTTGATCGTCTCATAGCCGGTGGCGGCGGCCGGCCTGTTCGGCGCGGTGTTGAGGGCCACGCCGCCGGGCCAGATGTCCACCATCAGATAGATGGTGCCGTTCAGATCCTCCACCAGCACCGGGTCGATGAAGGCGGTGCCGTACTGCGCGTAGGCGTCAACACTGTCGCCAAAATAGTTGGGGAAGTTATACTTCCAGTTGGCGCCGTCATCGTCGGAATAGCTGACAAGGGTGTCCAGGCCGCAGGCGTCCCCGGCGTGGTTCCAACGGGCGTCGATGGCGGTGACCAGACGGCCGTTCTTACTCGTGTCCTGCTGATGCTGGAGGGTGATGATAGCGGGGATACGGAAGTTGGCGCTGGCGCTGCCGCCGGTAGTGCCGGCGATGTAGGGCTGGTTCTGGGTGGGGCCGGACTTGGGCACCATCGTTTTCCAGTCCGCTATTTTGGTGGCCCCGGAGGGAACGGTGGGGGGCGTGGGCTTTTTGTTCAAGCCGTCCCTGGCGTCCCGCAGCGCGTCACGGGCGGTGACATAGACAGCCGCGTCGCCGTCCGGTTCCCCAGAGGCCAGGGCCGTTTCGGCGGCAGCTTTCGCGGCCTGGAGGTTTTTCCAGGAGGCGCTGGTATAGTCTGCCTGGTTCAACGCCTTGATTTCCTCAAGCAGGGCCTCGATGCCCTCCCTGGCTGTGGGGATGGCGGCGGTATCGCTGGCAAAGAGGTAGATGGGCATCTTGCACGACCGGGGACACCAGAAGTCAGTACCCCAGGTGTTGATGTTCTCACCGCTGTTATAGAACGCGTTGGGGTCGCCGGTCTTGGTAAAGTCCAGAACACGGTTCGCGGAACCGTTTCTGATCTGAAACGCGCCGGGGGCGGCGGTGCCGCGGCTGGTAACGGTGAGGGTCACCGAACCTTCGGTGAACATATAGTTCTGCATATTCAGGTGGCGGCCGTTGAAGGCTTGGAACAGATAGCCGCTGCCGCTCCGCTTGATGGTAAAGAGCAGTTTGTTCATGTCCTGGGCGCTGTTGTCCTTCAGCCAGACAGCGGAGACATTCGTTCCCTTCACTGTCAGCTTGGCGGCACGGGCGCCGTCGTTGTCGGCGCCAGCCGGCTTGACAAGGGCGCCGGCGCCCAGGGTCTCGCCCTCCACGGAGGGATACAGGGCGTAGAGGCTGCCCTGCGCGTCCTGGCTGACGATGAGGTAGCCCTTGTTCTCGTCCAACTCGCTCATGTCGGTCATCTGGGTGTAGCCGGGGATCTCGATCTTCTCCAGCTCCTTCATCTCCACGTACTCCAGCCGGCAGATGCTGTAGTTTTCGTTCCACAGCGCCAGCTCCTTGATGAGCTGGTGGGCGAACCAGAGGTGGCCGGCCTCATCGGGGTGGAGGGTATCCCGGCTGAAGACCCCGCTCCAGTCGTTCTCGGTCCACAACTCGTACTGGTCCACCAGGATGACCTGGCCGTCGTACGCGCTCTCCGCGGCGACATCGCGGACATACTGGGCGTAGGTGGCGATATCATAGCCGCTCCTGCTGGTGGGGGGCGGGGTGCGCAGGACAGCGGTCGCGCCTTTTGCGATGATCTTGTCCAGGATGGCGCGCAGGTTGGCTTTGTAAGTATTTTCGGAGACCGAGCTGCTGGCGTCGTTTGTGCCCAGCATGAGTACCACAACGTCGGGGTCGTACTTCACCAGCCGCCGGTTCAGGTCGTTGATGGTGGAGGCGGTGGTAGCGCCGGAGGAACCGGCGTTGATGACAAGATCCTGGGTACGGCCCAGGTCGTCCTTGACGAACTTTTCAAAGAGCTGGGCCAGGGTGTCATAGCCGCCGGTCCAGGCGGAGCCGTGGGTGATGGAGTCGCCCATGAAAAGCCAGGTCATGGAATTGGATGTGTCTGTCACCTTGGTCCGGATGGCCTGCTGACCGGCGGAAAGGGTCGTGGGGTTGGTGTAGCCGTGGCTATGGTCAAGCGAGGTCTTGTTGGGGAAGTCGGCGGCCATGACGCTGCCGCTGATAGCGCCATAGGGCCAGTTGGCGGCGGTGGAAACGGTAGAGCCCACCACGGCGTCGGCGAGCTGCTTGGCCATGGCAAGGTGGCCGCTGGCGTTGGGATAGCCGTCGGTCTTTTGGGCGGCGGTGAGAGTGAACAACACGGGCAGGACGTTGGCCTGCTGATCGGGGGTGAGGCCGTTGACCACCGCGTCCACCGCCGCCTTGTCGGCTTCCGTGAGGGTCTCGATGACGATCATACCCGTACTGTTTTGCAGGGACAGCGCCATGCCGATCAGACTGTTCAGATTGGAGGCAAAGTTGGCCTCGTCACTGCCGCCCTCGTCCACCAGGTAGGAGATCGCCCGGGGCTTCAGCGGGGCGATGCGGGTACCGAAGGTGGATACGATCTGGGCCAGCGTCTGCCCATCATAAGCGGCGTTGATGACGTGGCGCTGGAAATAGGGGGTGGTGCTTTCGCCGGAGGGCTGGAGCTGCTTGGCGTTGGTGTAACGGACGTACTCCTCAAAGTGGCCGGCATAGGTTCGGGCGCCCTTGACGTCGGCGAAGCTGCCCTGGGCGGCGCGGCCGCCGGTGAACACCCAGGAGTTCTGGCCGCCGGGGTTGTAGTCCGCGGCATTGCCGCCGCCGATCTGGTCGCCGGAGAGCATTTGGGACAGATTTATGCCGGGGTCAACGGGCAGGCCGCCCTCAATGAACAGATAGATCGGGATATAGCTGGTCTGGGGATCGTTCCAGCCGCAGAAGCCGGTGGGATGGGTAGGGAAGTGTGTTTCGGTCGACGCGGCGCCGTTGACATTAAAGGTGAGATATCGAGCGGGGCTGCTGTTATGAATACTGAAGCGACTATTTTGACCGACAAAGCTGAGCTCAAGGTTGGTGCCACTGTTGGCGGCAGCGTACATTGCGCCGCTTATCGCAAGGGCATGGGTGCTGTTTTTGATGGTGTACCTGCCGCCGCTGCTTTCCTCGATGGTAACATGAAGGTCGCTCATCGCGACAGGGGCGCTTGTGTCGGCGGTACTCACGGCGAAAACCATACCATCGGAAATGGTCAGGGTCGCCGCGCACTCGGGATAGGCGGTAGTGCCCGGCCCCTTATCCGCGCCAGCGGCGTTGAGATAGAGGGCGTAGAAGGTCCCGTCCGGGGCCTGGGCAACGATCAGGTAAGCTCTATCCGCCTTGATTTGCCTGAGGGCAGTCACCTGAGTATAGCCCGGGATCGTGAGATCCCCGGCAGCCTGGGTCACAACGTCCTCGTCCTCAGGGGTGTCCTCGTCCTCAGGGGTTTCCTCGTCCTCGGGGGCGTCCCCGTCCTCGGAGTTGTCCCCGTCTTCGGAGTTGTCCCCGTCTTCGGAGTTGTCCCCGTCTTCGGAGTTGTCCCCGTCCTCGGAGTTGTCCCCGTCCTCGGAGTTGTCCTTGTCCTCGGAGTTGTCCCTGTCTTCGGAGTTGTTCCCATCTTCGGAGGTGTCCCCGTCCTCAAGGGTATCCGTCGGGGTCGAAACGCTTTCGCCCTCAGTGGCGTCCGCCGCAAAGGCGGAGACGGGCAGGAGGGAGAAGAGCATAGCGATGGATAATAGGAGACATGAGATACGTACAGATAACTTTTTCATCACAAACCATCCCTTCTATGCGTTTATTCCGCGGAAAGCAGAAAAAGCTGTTTGCCGGGGGGATCCCCCATGACACGAAAAGCAGGGGCTTTTCACATCATCACTTTTGTATTTTAACTAAAATTTCTATATAATGCAACTGATTTTTGTAGAAAATGTAAGTGTTTTTTAAGGGTGCGAGAAAAAGCTCACTGAGCGGAAAAAGCAAGAGGGGGGCAGGGGGCTGAGAGCGGCTGCCAGAGAAGAGCTGCGAAGGATAGCTTTTCCGTGTGAAATTTCAGCATGATATGCGCCAACAAAAACCTCCTGTTGCGGCATCTTCTTTTTATGGTAAAATATAAATTGCCGATACCAAAGGAGGTTTCCACCATGCGGGAGAACGATCTCAAACAGATCCTTACACGAATCAGGGAGAAAGACTCAAGCGGGTTTGAACTGCTCTATCAGCACTATTTCCGATTTATGTACAGTACGGCCTACACCGTTCTGAGCAACGCGGACGACTGTTACGACGTGATCCAGTCCGTGATGCTGCGTCTCTATACGCTGGATCGTGAGCTGTTCCCCACAGCGCACGAGTGGGGCTGGCTCCAGACGGTGGTAAAAAATGAGGCGCTGACGCGGCTGCGCAGGGAAAAGCCCACTGTGCCGCTGGAAGACAGCTTTGATCTCCCGGTGTATGACCGGCGGATCGACGACTTTGTGGATATGGACGAATTTCGTGCCTTGACCGCCTCCCTGAACGAGCAGCAGAGAAAGGTGGTCACCATGAAGATCATGGGTGATATGACCCACAAAGAGATTGCCAAGCTCCTCTCCCTGCCCATTGGCACAGTGCAGTGGCTCTACAATACCTCCATTAAGGAGCTGCGCCGGGCCATGGCCGCATTGGCGGCTCTGGCGCTGTGCCTTGGCGGGGG
>CAZCFU010000017.1:0-14616 GCA_964498005.1 uncultured Oscillospiraceae bacterium
TTTCCATCCAAGATAGAACCAACTTCAATCCCCATAAATCTCTTTTTTCCCTCTCCGTTATGTAATGGATTTTTACTTGGAGGAGTCCACGAACTCGATCTCCCCCGGCTCCACCAGGCCCAGACGGCTCCGGGCGATGTCGGCCAGGTACTCAGGATCGTCGCTGTGGTCGATGCTGTCCTGCAGCGCGGCGTTTGCCTCCCGCTGCTCCTGCACCTGGCGGCTCAGCGCGTCCCGGTCTGCCTGGGCGGCGTTGAGCTGGGCGTGGGTGGACAGCAGAGCGATGGCCACGGCGGCCAGCAGTACCAGCACCAGCAGTTTTGTGGCCAAACCGGCCCGCTTCAGCTTCATGGCGTCTCGCTCCCCCCTCCCCGTTTCTGGCGAAACGGTATAACACATTTATTTTATACCAGCTCAGCCAATTTTGGAAGAGGTTTTTTTGATTTTTTAAAAATTTTTTTCCAGCCCTCACCGCCCGGCGGGCGGGGGCGGTGAGCCGCCGCCACAGCGCCTGGATCCGGCCCGCCAGCCACAGCAGCACGGGCAGCACCAGACGGCTGAGCGTGAGAAAGTACAGTCCGCCGCCCAAAGCCGCCGCGGCCATGTGGTAGATGCGCACCTGTCCGTCGTCCCACAGGAGGGTGAGGGCGAACAGGGCCGCCGTCGCCCCCAGCCAGAACAGCAGATCCAGCAGGAAGGCCAGCCAGGCCAGCTTCAGGCTCCGGCGCAGGGCCCGCATCCCATCGTAGACAAGGCCCAGCGCCGCCCCCAGCAGGAGGCTCAGGCCAAAGACCGCCGCCTGGCCCGCGATGTCTACGTGCATGGTCAGCGGAACAGGCGGGAGAGGAATCCGCCCCGCTCAGTGCCGTCGTCCTCGTAGGAAATGGCGTCCACGTGCCCTTCCACCTTCAGGTCGCCGCCGTCCAGGGACAGCTTTTCGATATGCAGATCCTCCCCGGTCACCACCATGGTGCCCTGGGAGGTGGTCAGTTCGATGGTGGTTTCGTCAAAGCGCCCCACGTCCTCCACGCCGGACACGGTGAGGCTCTGCCGGTTTTCGATCACCACATGGTGGGGGGCGGGCTGCCCGCTTTCATATGTCATGGGACCATCTCCTTTGGATCTTGATAGTCCATACATATGGGGTTTGTCCCAGGATTATGAGTAGAAATCAGCCTCTTTAAAATCCGGGGCGCACGTCGTCGCCGCGGGCCCGCTCCAGGTTGATCTGCTTTTTCCGGTCCGACGCGGACGCCAGCATGGCGCGCAGGGTCTCCCGGTCGTTGTGTTCGATGGCCACCCGGTACTGGTGGATCCGATCCTCCAGCTCAGCCACCATTTTGGACAGGGCGGGGGCGTTGAGGGTAAAGAGCTGTGTCCACATGGCCGGATCCAGCGCCGCCACCCGGGTGCAGTCCCGGAAGGAGCCGCCCTCGAAGCCCACGCAGGAAAACAGCTCCTCGTTGTCGCACACCGACACGGCGATGACGTGCATCATCTGGCTGGTGTAGGCGATCATCTCGTCGTGGCGCTGGGGGGTGGTCTCGATGACGTCGCCGAACCGGCAGTGCTCCGCCATGCGGCGGAGCAGGTCCAAATGCTCCGCTGTGGCCCGGGGGCCGGGGGTGACGATGAAGTGGGTGTTGCGGAACAGGGTGCCCTCGGCGTTGTCGATGCCGGACACCTCCTTGCCCGCCATGGGGTGGCAGCCGATGAAGTCCACCCCGTCCGGCAGGTATTTCGCCGCCGCCTCCATCACGGCGGTTTTCACGCCGCACACGTCCCACACCAGGCAGCCGGGTTTGAAGCGATCCCGGTTGTCCCGCAGAAAGCCGATGATGCCCGCCGGATCCTGGCACAGGATGACCACGTCCGCACTGGGCAGCTCAGCGGCGGGGTCGAAGGTGACGCGGTTGGCCGCGTGCTTTGTCACGGCCTTGTCGTAGGTGGACTGGGAGCGCGCCGCCCCCACCACTTCATAATCCTCGAAGCCTTGCAGCGCCATGGCCAGCGAGCCGCCGATCAGCCCTAGGCCCACCACTAGGATTTTCTTCATGTGAAACACCTCGATGCTTTTTGAATGTTTCGCGTGAAACATTCGTTCTATTTTTAAGTGGAACTCACAGCTCCCGTCCGACGCAGTTTGCCACGGCCCTGAGCTTGCCCATGATGCCGTCAAACTGCGCCGGGGTGACGGACTGGGCGCCGTCGCACAAGGCGCAGGCCGGGTTGTTGTGCACCTCGATGATGAGGCCGTCCGCCCCGGCGGCCACCGCCGCCATGGCCATGCGCTCCACCATCCAGGCTTTGCCGCAGGCGTGGGAGGGGTCCACCACCACCGGCAGGTGGCTCTGCTGCTTCACCGCCAGCACCGCCGACAGATCCAGGGTGTTGCGGGTGTAGGTCTCGAAGGTGCGGATGCCCCGCTCGCACAGGATGACATTGGGGTTGCCGCCGGCCATGATATACTCCGCGCTCATCAGCCACTCCTCAATGGTGGAGGACAGGCCCCGCTTGAGCAGGATGGGCTTGTTGGTGTGGCCCACCTTTTTCAGCAGGTCGAAGTTCTGCATATTCCGGGCCCCGATCTGGATCACGTCCACCGCTTCCTCGAACAGGGGGAGCTGGTCGGCGCTCATCAGCTCGGACACGATGGGCAGGCCGGTGGCCTTCCTCGCCTCGTCCAGCAGGAGCACACCCTCCACGCCCTTGCCCTGGAAGGCGTAGGGGGAGGTGCGGGGCTTGTACGCGCCGCCCCGCAGGGCCGCCGCCCCGGAGTTCTGCACCGACTTGGCCACCTCCAGGATCTGCTCCTCGCTCTCCACCGAGCAGGGCCCCGCGATGACCACCAGCTTGTTCCCGCCGATGGACACGCCGCCGCCCATGTCGATGACGGAGTTGTCGGGGTGGTACTTGCGGTTGGCCTTTTTGTAGGGCTCGCTCACCCGCATGACCCGCTCCACGCCGTCCAGCTGGGACAGCTGCTCCTGATTCAGCGATCCGGCGTCGCCCTCGGCGCCTAGGATGGTGGTCTCGCTGCCCTTGGATACCATGACCCGGACGCCGCCCGCCTCCATGGCGTGGATGGCGGTTTCCAGCTGCTCCGGGGTGAATTCCCGCTTCATAATGACTACCATTTGATATTCGCTCCTTTTTGAGGTTTTGGACAAAATAAAGGCGGCCGCCCTTGGGCGGCCGCACCGGGAGCTGTGCCGCGTTGCCGTTCAAGGGCATGACAAAGTGCCGCTATCATAATAGCGGTAATAGCCATACCCATAGTTCCGGCTGTTCATGCACAGGCCTCCTTTTTTTGCGCTGGGGATAATTTAGCACTTTTAAGCACAAAAGTCAAGAGGGAATTTTGAGGACGCCTGAATGTTCAGGCGTCCTCCTCCTGTGCTTCCTTGTCACGCTCGGATTGGACCCATTACGGGGCGGCTTCCCTCCGTCTCGGATTGGTCTGCGGACCGCTGCGCGGTCCTGCGCTCACCCTCGCTCCGGTCCATCCGCCCCTATGGGTCTATCCTCGCGCTTCTAATCCAATTTCCCCAGCCGGTCCAACACCGTCAGCGTCCGGCACAGATCCTCGGATACGTTCAACACGCCGCCTCCCGAGCCGTTGAACGCGCCCTTGTCCACCGCCTTCCGCACGGCGGCCTTGTACCACGCGGGCACATCCGCCAGCGTCTTGTAATAGGTCATATCGTCGTCCTCCTCACTTTTGCCATTCATGACCCGAACCACCTCGGCCCGGAAATCATCCATGGTCTTTCCGAATTTCGGGAACCAGTTATACACGTCCCCGTGGTTGCTGGCGATCCCCCGCCGGTAGCCGTCCTGATGGCAGATCACCACTCCGTCCGCCATGGGGTTCAGACCGTACTTCGTACACAGCATGGCGGTCAGCTCCGCGGCGGTTTGGTAGGCCCGGGCGAAGTACGCCGGGTCGGTGAGGCCGTCCTCGCACATCTCAAAGGAGATGTGGGTATCGTTGGCGCTCTTGCCGCTGGTGCCGGTACCCGCGTGCCAGCCCCGGTGGTTCCAGGGCAGCGTCTGTACCGCCGCCACCGAGCCGTCCGCCAGCTTGCCCACAAAGCCGTGGACGCAGGCGTTGGTTCCGGGGCGGTTCCAGTCGTTGCCGTTGGGGTTTGTCCCCAGCTGGGTCAGCAGCGCCGCCTTGCCGGGGGTGGATGCCGCCGGCTGCACGTACCGGCGCAGATTGGGGTTGTTGGCCCCGGTGGAGTGGACCATCACCCCTTTGGGGGTGATGGTTCGTGTTGTTTGATAGCAGTCGTTCTCCGTGAGGACGCAGGTCAAGAGCTTCACGCCGGGCCACTTCCTTTCTGTGCCGTCCGCTCCAGCTGGGTGCCGAAATAGAAGGCGATGATAACGGTGTACACCGTCATGAAATCCTGGCTGACCTCGCCCCGCAGCGCCATGACGGCGAATACCCCCGTCAGGATCAGCGTGATCAGCGATTTGACGCAGAGCAGCCGGGTCAGCCGGTTAGCCAATACCTCTTTCATGGAATGCTCCTCTCCGCTCGATAAATTGCGGGTGGGGTCCCCGATGGGGGCCCTAAGCAAGACTATGCGGCCGGTGCGCCGCCCATGCGTGTCCGGCGGCCGAGGCCGCAAATTTTTTTGCCCGGGGAGTAAAAAGATACAAAAAAGGAATTGATTATTTGTATACAATTGTGCTATAATACAAATACGGAGGGCACACCGCCCTCAACCGAAAGGAGCTGAGCATATGAAGTTTACGTTCACAGACAAGAAGGTCAACCTGCCCAAGTCCGTCCATAACTACGCGGAGAAGAAGGTAGGCAAGCTGGACCGTTACTTCAAGACCGAGGCGGAGGCCAAGCTGGTCTTTTCTGTGGAAAAAGACCGGAACAAGGTGGAGCTGACCATCCGTTCCGGCAGCACCATCCTCCGGGTGGCGGAGAGTACGTCGGATATGTTCGCCTCGATCGACGCGGCGGTCACCTCCATGGAGCGCCAGCTGCGCAAGCACAAGACCCGCCTGGAGAAACGCCTGCGCCAGGGTGCCTTTGCCCCCCAGCCCGAGGCGGTGGAGGAGGAGACCTCCTTCGTGCCCGAGCCGGAAGAGGGCGAGTACCAGGTGGTGCGCACCAAGAAGTTCCCCCTCAAGCCCATGACGGTGGATGAGGCGATCCTGCAAATGGATCTGCTGGGCCACAGCTTCTATGCTTTCAAGAATGAGGACAGCGACGCCTTCGCCGTGGTCTACCGCCGCAACGACGGCGGCTACGGCCTCATCGAGGACGAGGGCTGAGTTGAAACAGGTCATTTTGAGTGCGGACGGTCCGCGCAGGGTCTATTCGGTGCCGGACGTGGTGGCAGAGGATTTGGAAAAGTACTGCATGGAATTCTGCTGTGAATGGCTGCCCCAAAGCCCGGACGCCGCCCAGTACCGCGATGACAGGGGCTGGCTGTGTTATACAGAGCGCGACTTTATCGACTATCTCAACCGCTGGGTATTCCCAGAGCAAAAATCGGAACTGGTGGAAGAGCTTGGCCTGATTGGCAATGCCGATATTCTGTTCAGCAAATACGCGGACTGTCCGGATTTCAACTTTTAGGCAGCGAAATGGGACCTGCAAGAGAGTTTCTCTTGCAGGTCCCGTGTTTTTGAACGTTTTCGCTCAGGTCAGATAATTTACCGCCAGAATTGCCGTGCCCAGTACCGCCAGCACCACGCCGGTGGCCCGGTTGAGGACGATGGGGCTGGCCTTGTTGGCGAACCGGGCGGCGATCCGTGCCCACAGCAGGGTGGACAGCACGCAGAGCAGCAGCACCCACAGGTCGGGCATACCGCCGATGGCGAAATGGCTCACCGAGCCGGTGAGGGCGGTGAAGGTCATGATGAACACGCTGGTGCCCACGGCGGTTTTCAGCTCGTACCCCAGCACGGAGGTGAGGATGAGCAGCATCATCATGCCGCCGCCGGCCCCCACAAAGCCGCAGATGAAGCCGATCATGGTGCCGCACACGATGGACTGGATCACCCGCTTTTTGGGGGACACCGCCGCCATGGCCTCCTTGGTGGTCATCACGGGCTTGACGATGAACTTGATGCCCAGCAGCAGGGTCATGAAGGTGGAGAAGCTGCCCATGGCGGTGGCGGGCACCAGGCTGGACACCCAGCTTCCCACCAGGGTGAAGCACAGGACGGTGGCCATCATCACCAGGCCGTTTTTCACGTCCAGGTTCTTGTTTTTGCCGTAGGTGTAGGCGGAAACCGCGCTGGCCAGCACGTCGCTGGCCAAAGCGATGCCCACCGCCTCGTAGGGTTCCATGTGGAGGAAGGTGATGAGCATGGGGCTGATGACGGCGGCGGCGCTCATGCCGGCGAAGCCGGTGCCCAGGCCGGCGCCGATGCCGGCGAGGAAGCAGATGATAAATGTAAACATGGAATGACCTCGCTTTTTAATACTATGATATGCCCTGAGTGCGTCCTTGTCAAGTGGCGTAACGCCCAGCTCCGTCTATCAGTGCATCCCACTTGACAAAAGAACGCTTTTCCGATATAATCAATTTTGCAAAAGGCGTTGATGGGAACAAGACGCGGTTTCCCCTCGCTCAGAGAGCCGGTGGTTGGTGCGAACCGGCGCGAGAACCCGCGTGGATACTGGCCCCGGAGCCGCCGGCCTGAACCTCAAGTAGGGCCGGACGGGAGACCCCGTTACAGGTCGCGGCCTTGCTGGAGGCCAGGAGCGCGCATTGGGTGACCGTGCGCGGAATTAGGGTGGTACCGCGTAGTAGTATTTTATTACGCCCCTGACATCATTGTCGGGGGCGTTTTCTTTGTCCCCCGGAAAATCCAAAGGAGGAAAAACCCATGAATTTGAAACCCGGATTTGAGAAGTACATCCCGTTCGCCCCCCAGCCCATCGAAAACCGCACCTGGCCCGACAAGGTCATCACCCGCGCTCCCGTGTGGTGCTCCGTGGATCTGCGGGACGGCAACCAGGCCCTCATCGACCCCATGAACCTGGAGGAAAAGCTGGAGTACTTCCACACGCTGGTGGACATCGGCGTGAAGGAGATCGAGATCGGGTTCCCCTCCGCCTCCGAGACGGAGTATGAGATCTGCCGGGAGCTGATCGAGGGCGGGCACATCCCGGACGACGTGACCATCCAGGTGCTGGTGCAGGCCCGGGAGCACCTGATCCGCAAGACCTTCGAGGCCATCCGCGGGGCCAAGAACGTCATCCTGCACTTCTACAACTCCACCTCCACCCTCCAGCGCAAGGTGGTGTTCCACATGGACTGCCCGGGCATCACCAAAATTGCCACTGATGCCGCCGACCTGATCTACGAAATGGCCCAGCCGGTGATCGCGGGGGGTATGAATCTGCGCTATGAATACTCCCCGGAATCCTTCATGGGCACCGAGATGGACTACGCCGTGGAGATCTGCGCGGCGGTGCTGGATCATCTTCACGCCACGGCGGAGCAGCCCGTTATCCTGAACCTGCCCACCACGGTGGAGAACTGTATGCCCAACCAGTTCGCCGACATGATGGAGTACTTCATCCGCAACCTCCCCGGTCGGGAGCGGGCCATCATCTCCCTCCACCCCCACAACGACCGGGGCACGGGGGTCGCCACCACCGAGATGGGCCTGCTGGCGGGGGCCGAGCGGGTGGAGGCCACCCTGTTCGGCAACGGCGAGCGCACCGGCAACGTGGACATGGTGACCCTGGCCATGAATATGTGGACCCAGGGGGTGGACCCCGAGCTGGACTTCCATGACATCAACAAGATCCGGGATATGTACGAGCGCTGCACCAAGATGAAGGTGGGGGAGCGGCAGCCCTACGTGGGCCAGCTGGTGTTCACCGCTTTCTCCGGCAGCCACCAGGACGCCATCAACAAGGGCGTACATTACATGAACGAGAGCGGCACCGACATGTGGGAGGTGCCCTATCTGCCCATCGACCCCGCCGACGTGGGGCGGCAGTACGAGCCCATCATCCGCATCAACTCCCAGTCCGGCAAGGGGGGCGCGGCCTTTGTCATGATGCAGAGCTTCGGCTACGACCTGCCCAAGGCTATGCACGCTGAGTTCGGCGCGGTGGTGCAGAAGGAGTCCGACCGGGTGGGGAAGGAGCTGAAGCCGGAGCAGATCTTTGCCCTGTTCGACCACGAATACCTGTCCGTCCCCAAGACCTACCAGCTGGAGCGCCACTCCTTCCTGGAGGACGGCCGCCACGGGGACGTCAGCCAGGTGGTGTTCATCGGCGAGGTGGGCTACAACGGGAAGGTCATGGCCGCCCGGGGTGAGGGCAACGGCCCCATCGACGCCTTCTTCAACGCCCTCCACGACCTGCCCGAGGGGCACATTGAGGGCTACCAGTTCGTGGACTACAAGGAGCACGCCATTTCCTCCGGCTCGGATACCCAGGCGGTGTGCTATATCCACCTGAAGGATCCCCAGGGGAAGGACGTGTTCGGCGTGGGCAAGAGCCACAACATCAACCGGGCGTCGCTCAGGGCGATTTTGTGCGCCATCAACCGCTCCCTGCTGAACAAGTGAGAGGGTGCTGTCGATGGGCGGATATACCATTAAGCCGATGGAGAGCGAAGAGGAGATCGACGGCAAGGGATATGTGCATTACAAATCCTGGCATGAGACTTATCCGGGCTTGATCGACGCGGGCTATCTGGAGGGCATCACCCTGGAAAAATGCACCGCGATTGCCCGTCGCTGGCCAGAGAATATCATCGTTGCCAAGGACGGGGAGCGGGTCATCGGCTTTGTGGGCTGCGGGGCCTACCGGGATGGAACCCTGCCGGGGCACGGCGAGGTCTTTTCGATTTATGTTCTCCAGGAGTATCAAGGCCAAAAGGTGGGCTATGAGCTGATGAGCGCCGCCTTGGAACGGCTTTCCGATTACCGGAAGGTCGCCGTCTGGGTGCTGAAGGGCAATGACCGGGCCATCCGCTTCTATGAGCGGTACGGCTTCCGCTTTGACGGCGCGCGGGCGGAGCTGATGCTGGGCAGTCCGAACACAGAGCTGAGGATGATTTACGAACGTGAAGCATAAAGAAGTCCCGCCGCTTCAAGCGGCGGGATCTCCTTTTTATTTCTTGAACAAATTACCCAGGCCCTTGACGGCGTCGCCCACATTGTCGGCGGTGAGCTTGGCCTTCACCCCGGCCACCACGCCGTCCAGTTGGTCGGAGGGGATGTCGATGCCGGTGAGCTTCTTCAGCGCGCCGGCGGGGTCGCTGAGGAACTGCTTTTTCAGGCCCTCGTCCTTTTTGAGCTTTTCAACAACGTCCTCGATGGTCTTTTTGATGTCCATGGTAGTCTCTCCTCTTTATGTTTTTAGTATGACAGCCGTCAGTTGTCCCAGTTGTGCCAGACGTTCTGCACGTCGTCGTTGTCCTCCATGATGTCGATGAGCTTATCCATGTTCTTGATATCGCCCTCATCGGACAGGGTGACGTAGTTCTGGGGCACCATCTCCACCTTGGCGGAGGCGAACACGTAGCCCTTCTCCTCCATGGCGGCCAGCACCGCGCCGAAATCGTCGGGAGCGGTGTAGACGGTGAAGCAGTCCTCGTCCGCCTCGAAGTCCGCCGCGCCGCAGTCCAGGGCGTCCATCATGGCCACTTCCTCGTCCAGATCCTCCCGCTCAATGACCAGCACGCCCTTCTGGTCGAAGGACCAGGACACGCAGCCGGTGGCGCCCAGGTTGCCGCCGAACTTGTCAAAGTTGTGGCGCACCTCGGAGGCGGTGCGGTTGCGGTTGTCGGTGAGGGTCTCCACGATCACCGCCACGCCGCCGGGGCCGTAGCCCTCGTAGGTAATGGCCTCGTAGTCGTTGGCGTTGCCGGAGCCCACGGCCTTCTCGATGGTGCGCTTGATGTTGTCGTTGGGCATATTGGCCGCCCGGGCCTTGGCGATGACGGTGGCCAGGCGGGAGTTGTTGTTGGGGTCGCCGCTGCCGCCGGTCTTGACGGCCACGATGATCTCCCGGGCGATCTTGGTGAAGGCCTGGGAGCGCTTGGCGTCCGCCGCGCCCTTGGTTTTCTGGATATTATGCCACTTGGAATGTCCTGACATGGTGGTATCGTTCCCTTCGTTGTGAGGTTAAGCCGCAAAGGCAAAAAATTCACCCCACAATATACCACATTTCTTGGGGGATTGCAAGGGCGCGGCCGTATTTTTCGCTGTCCGGCCCGGATGGAGCGGCGGGACGGCCATGGATCCCGGCCGTACAGCACAACGAAGGGGCCCCGGGACGGTGTCCCGGGGCCTTTTGCCTGAATTTTCATATGTTGCGCCCAAAAAGGAGGGGATAATTTCCTGATTTTTGGGCAGAAAACCTTTGACGGAGAGGAAAAAGGAGGATATACTTTGGGTGGAACCTGGAAAGGGTTCCCTTGAAGCGTCCGCCATGCCGCCGCCAGGGCGGCTGACCGGTGCCTGCCGGTTTTGCAACAGGCGAAAAGTGAAAGGAGAACGGATCAGAATGGATATCAACCAACGGATGCGGGAGATCGCTCAGGCCAAATATGGCCGGGAGCTGTCCCAGTGCGGCGATGAGCAGATCTACCGCGTCCTCCTCCAGCTCACGCAGGAGCTGTCCCAGGCCCGCCCCGCCCCCAAGGGGGAGCGCAAGCTGTACTACTTCTCCGCCGAGTTCCTCATGGGAAAGCTGCTGAGCAACAATCTGCTGGCGCTCGGCATTTTTGACGAGGTGTCCAAGGTGCTGGCCGGGTGCGGCCGCTCCCTGTCCGCCATTGAGGACGCGGAGCCCGAGCCCTCCCTGGGCAACGGCGGCCTGGGCCGTCTGGCGGCCTGCTTCCTGGACTCCATCGCCGCCCTGGGCCTGCCCGGCGACGGCGTGGGCCTCAACTACCACTACGGCCTGTTTGAGCAGAAGCTGGAGGATAACAAGCAGAACGAGCGCCCCAACCCCTGGATCGAGGACGAGAGCTGGCTCATCCCCACTGGGATCGAGTTCCAGGTGCCCTTCGGCTTCGGCCCCGTGAAGGCCAGGCTGTTTGACATCGCCGTCCCCGGCGCCCATACCGGTATCGCCAACCGCCTCCACCTGTTCGACGTGGAGAACCCCGCCCCCGCGCCCGAGGGCGGCATCAACTTCGACAAGGGCGACCTGCCCGCCCGGCTCACCTCCTTCCTCTACCCCGACGACAGCGACGAGGCGGGACGGCTGCTGCGGGTGTATCAGCAGTACTTCATGGTGTCCGCCGGGGCCCAGCTGGTGCTGCGTGAGCTGGAAGAGCGGGGCTTTGACCCGCGTACCATCAGCGACCACGTGGTCATCCAGATCAACGACACCCACCCCTCCATGGTCATCCCCGAGCTGGTCCGCCTGCTGACCCAGCGGGGCCTCACCATGGACGAGGCGGTGGAGCAGGTGAAGCGCGCCTGCGCCTATACCAACCACACCATTCTGGCCGAGGCGCTGGAGAAGTGGCCCATGTCCTTTATTGAGAAGGCGGCCCCCCAGCTGGTGCCCATCCTCCGGGAGCTGGATAAGCGCGCCAAGGCGGAGCACTCCGATCCCAAGGTGGCCATTATCCAGGGCGAGGGGGCGGGGGAGACCGTCCATATGGCCCATCTGGACATCCACTACGGCTATTCGGTGAACGGCGTGGCCGCCCTCCATACCGAGATCCTCAAGAGCTCCGAGCTGAAGCCCTTTGCCGACATCTACCCCGGCAAGTTCAACAACAAGACCAACGGCGTCACCCTGCGCCGCTGGCTGGAGGTCTGCAATCCCAAGCTGGCCGCCCTGCTGGACGAGTGCGTGGGCAAAGAGTGGCGCACCGACCCCACCCGGCTGAACAAGCTGATGGACTTCTACAACGATACCTCCGTGCTGGACCGGATGGTTGCCATTAAGGCGGAGAACAAGCGGATCCTGGCCGACACCCTCCGCCGGGAGCAGGGCATCGAGATGGATCCCGAGTCCGTGTTCGACATCCAGGTCAAGCGGCTCCACGAGTACAAGCGCCAGCAGATGAACGCCCTGTACGTCATCCGCAAGTATCTGGATATCAAGGCGGGCGTCATCCCCGAGCGGCCCGTCACCGTTATCTTCGGCGCCAAGGCCGCCCCGGCCTATGTGATGGCCAAGCACATCATCCACCTGATCCTGTGCCTGCGCCAGCTCATTGAGAACGATCCCCAGGTCCGCCCCTGGCTGCGGGTGGTCATGGTGGAGAACTACAACGTCTCCTGGGCGGAGAAGCTCATCCCCGCCTGCGACATCTCCGAGCAGATCTCGCTCGCTTCCAAGGAGGCCAGCGGCACCGGCAACATGAAGTTCATGGCCAACGGCGCGGTGACCCTGGGCACCCGGGACGGGGCCAACGTGGAGATCGCCGACCTGGTGGGCCCGGACAACATCTACAGCTTCGGCGCGTCCAGCAACTGGATCATCGAGCTGTACGAGCAGAAGGCCCGGGATCCCAAACTGGGTTACCAGTCCGAGATTTACTACCAGCGCCCGGACGTGAAACCGCTGGTGGACTTCCTGCTGGATCCTGTCCTCACCCAGTACGGCGACGCCGCCGACCTGAAGGCCCTGTGGGCCGACCTGACCGGCAAGGACTGGTTCATGTCCCTGCTGGATGTGGAGAGCTATATCTCCGCCCGGGACCGCGCCATCCACGACTACGGCGACAAGCCCTTCTGGGCCCGGAAGATGCTGGTGAACACCGCCCGGTGCGGCTTCTTCTCCAGCGACCGCACCATCGAGCAGTACGACCGGGATATCTGGCATCTGAAATGAGAAAAACGCTTCCCCCGCACGCTGGGCGGGGGAAGCGCTTTTTTAAGAAATTTTGGAAAAATTTAAATTGCGCACCGCCTTTCCAGGGTGTATACTATCCGGGGAGGCGGTGTGCCGCCTGCCCGATCGTACGATAAGGAGGAGTACTCAATGCGTTATAATATCACAGGCGAGCCCATGCCCGTCGTCATCTGCGACGTGGAGGCCAACGAGTCCATGATTACCGAGAAGGGCTCCATGGTCTGGATGTCCCCCAACATGGAGATGCAGACCAGCGCCGGCGGCATCGGCAAGGCCTTTGGTCGGATGTTCTCCGGTGAGTCCATGTTCCAGAATACCTACACCGCCAGGGGCGGCCCGGGCATGATCGCGTTCGCGTCCAGCTTCCCCGGCTCTATCCGGGTGGTGGACATCACCCCGGATCGCCCGGTGGTGGTGCAGAAGTCCGGCTTCCTGGCCTCCGAGCAGGGGGTGGAGCTGTCCATATTCTTCCAGAAAAAGGGGATGGCGGGCTTCTTTGGCGGCGAGGGCTTCATTTTGCAGAAGCTCAGCGGCCACGGCACCGCGTTTTTGGAGTTCGACGGCTCCATCGTGGAGTACGACCTCCAGCCGGGGCAGCAGATCGTCATCGACACCGGCAACCTGGCCATGATCGACGCCACCTGCACCGTGGATGTACAGACGGTGAAGGGGGTCAAGAATGTGCTGTTCGGCGGCGAGGGGCTGTTCAACACCGTGATCACCGGCCCGGGCCGGGTGGTGCTCCAGACCATGCCCATCAGCAACTTTGCCGGGGCCATCGCCTCGATGCTTCCGTCGAAATAAAAGAAGCCCCCCGCCGCTTTCGCGGCGGGGGGCTGAGGTTTCGCGGGGCGATCGCCTCAATGATCCTGTCCGCGGAGCCGCCGCGTCGTTTTCTTGCCAAAATCTTTTAGTATCGCTGCATCGCGGCGTGCATATACTGGCTTGTATGGGCGAAAACGTAAGGCCAATATATAGATGAGGGAGCGATCAAGATGACGGACAGAAAAGGGATCATACGAAGCGCCGAGCCACAGCCCCAGGATGTGGACGACCTGATCTTCCTGGGGGAGACCGGCCCGATCATCAGCCAGCGATAGACCGCGGTGACCCCGGGGCGGCCGACAGGCTGCCGGCGTGAGGCCGCCTTTGGCGGCCCTAGCCCTAAGCCGGCCTATGGCCGGCCCCCGGGGACAGTCGTTCGGCGCAGCCGAATGACGTCCCCGGGCCACGGCGGTTTTTCTGTTTTCACCCTTTACAATTGGGCCGGGTTTCTATATAATGGGACGGAACATAACGGCAGACGCCGCGGAAGGATGAATACGCAATGCTTCAATTTGACGAATACCGGGTGAAGCTGAACAACCTGAAGCCCGACCTGGACAAGCTGGGCGAGGCCCTGGACCTGGAGAGCGCGGAGCGGGAGCTGGACGAGCTCCACGCCCAGTCCGCCGCCGACGGCTTCTGGGACAACGTGGACAAGGCCCGGAAGGTGCAGCAGCGCATCAGCAACCTGGAGGACAAGGTGAACGCCCAGGCCAAGCGGCAGGGCGCCTGGGAGGATCTGATGACCCTGTGTGAGATGGGCAACGAGGAGGAGGACGAGTCCCTCATCCCGGAGGTGGAGAGCGGCTATGACGCCCTCATCAAGGAGATGGAGACCGCCCGGTTGTCCACCCTTTTGTCCGGGGAGTACGACAACTCCACCGCCATCATCTCCCTTCAGGCGGGTGCGGGAGGCACCGAGGCCCAGGACTGGGCCCAGATGCTCTACCGGATGTACACCCGCTGGG
>CAZCFU010000018.1:0-14417 GCA_964498005.1 uncultured Oscillospiraceae bacterium
AGTTCAAGCAGCTCATGGAGGAGCAGCGCCAGCGGGCCCGCAAGGCCCGGGAGGCTCTGGGCGACCTGGGCTGGGCCGGCGTGGAGTTCGGCAAGGATGTGCCCGAGAGCGAGTTTGTGGGCTACGACCACAACGCTATCGAGGACGCCAAGGTGGTGGCCCTGGTGGTAGAGAACGAGCTGGCCGAGGAGCTGATGCCCGGGGTAGAGGGCATCGTGGTGCTGGATAAAACCCCCTTCTATGCCGAGATGGGCGGCCAGGTGGGCGACCACGGCACCATCGCCGCCGGGGATGCCGTGTTCCAGGTCACCGACGTGCAGAAGAACAAGGGCGGCAAGTATATGCACTACGGCAAACTCACCGGGGGTGTGCTGAAGGTAGGCGCTGTGGTGAACGCCGCCATTGACGTGGAGCGCCGGAACGCCATCCGCCGCGCCCACACCGCCACCCACCTGCTGGACAAGGCCCTGCGGGACGTGCTGGGCGACCATGTCCATCAGGCCGGCTCCCTGGTGGAGCCGGACCGTCTGCGCTTTGACTTCACCCACTTCAACGCCATGACCGTGGATGAGATCGCTCAGGTCAGCCGCACCGTCAATGACGCGATTCTGGCGGGATACGAGGTGCGCACCGATGTGCTGCCCATCGAGGAGGCCAAGCAGCGGGGGGCCATTGCCCTGTTCGGCGAGAAGTACGGCGACACCGTCCGCGTGGTGGATATGGGCGACGGGTACTCCGTGGAGTTCTGCGGCGGCACCCATCTGGATAACACCGCCAAGGCGGGATGCTTCCGCATCAAGAGTGAGTTTTCCGTGGCCTCCGGTGTGCGCCGCATTGAGGCCACCACAGGCAAGGAGACCCTGCAATTCTTCGAGGATTTGCGTGAAATGGCCGTCCAGGCGGCGGCGGTTCTCAAGGCCAAGCCCCACGAGCTTCGGGAGAAGGCCGAGGCCGCCATGGGCGAGATCAAGAGCCTGCACCAGCTGGTGGAGAAGTACAAGGCCAAGGAGGCCGCCGGCGAGACCGACCGTATCATGTTCGGTGCCCACGAGGTGGGTGGTCTGAAGGTGCTCACTGCCACGGTGCCCGACGCGGACGGCCAGCGTCTGCGCCAGATGGGCGATATGCTCCGGGAGAAGGATCCCACGGTGGTGGCCGTGCTGGCCTGCGTCAACGATGGCAAGATCACCTTCCTGTGCTCCTGCGGCAAGGAGGCCGTGGGCAAAGGAATCAAGGCCGGGGACATTATTAAGCAGGTAAGCGCCATTGCGGGCGGCTCCGGCGGCGGCAAGCCGGACAGCGCCATGGGCGGCGGCAAGGATGTTCTCATGCTGGACAACGCGCTGGCCATGGTGGACAATGTGGTGGCCATGAAGCTGGGCCTGTAAGCCATGACTCGGGATGATTTGAAGCGCTTTCGGGAGTTGGACATCAATTTCGATTCCATCGGACTGCTCCAGAGCGGGGCGGGTGACTTCGCTTATTTCTGCACCCCAACGGACGCCGAGTTTGTGGGCAGGATCGGCTGTGACGGCGTCCACTTCATCCTCCTGCCGGAAGATGAGCGGGTGTTCTGCGTGGACCCTTCCATGGGAGAGAGGGGGACCTATGTCCTCCCTGTGGCCAATGATTTCCGGGAGTTCCTCTCCTTTGTCCTCTATTGCCAGGACGCCAATCCGTTGAGCCAGATCTACTGGATGACCCGGAAGCAGTATGACGAGCTGGCGGCGGAGGACGCCGCCGCCCGGGAAAATGAGAACATGGCAAAATACTTTGAACAGAGTGACTGGGCCTTGTCCGTCATTGCAAAGGAATTTGACTTGACACCCGTTGATCCTTTTAAGAAAGTCAAAGCCATGCAGAAAAAATTTGATCCGGCGATCCTGAACTTTTCCGAGGAATATTATGACGCGGTGGGTTATGTACGCCCGGAGGAAGAAACAGAAGACGTAATCATTCAAGGAAGTAGGACCGTTGTATTTCAGGCGGTCAGGGAGGGACCTATGTTGCCACAAGACCCCTATATTCTGCTCAGTGTTGTGAACACCAAGCTTCGGGATGAGTATCCCAGCCTGGAATATCTGTGCGTTGGCATGGATGTTGATGAGTCAGAACTGACGAAAACCCTGTCCGGGGTGGGTTATGCCTATGACCCGGACAGCAACCAATTCAAACCCGTCTGAAAGGAGAAACTTCATGCTGATTGACTTTTCCAACATGGAGACGGAAACCATCCTCCATTTCCAAGGCGGCGAGGGGGAGCTCCACGCAAAGATGTACGTGGACGAGCGCAACCGCATTTTGCACGGCATCCTGCCCCCCGGCTCGTCTATCGGCTATCACACCCATGAGACCAGCAGTGAGATCGTCTATATCCTGTCCGGCACTGGCAAGGTGAAGGTGGAGGGCGGCGAGGAACCGCTGAAAGCCGGGGACTGCCACTACTGCCCCAAGGGGCAGGCCCATTCCCTCATCAACAACAGCGACGGCCCGCTGGAGTTCTTCGCGGTGGTGCCGCAGCAATAAGAAGCGCTTCGCAAGCGACCGAGCGATTAGCCGCTTGCGAAGCGTGACAACAAGCCTGACAACAAAAGGAGGTTTCATCATGTCCGACGTGTTGAGATACGACCCCAACTGCCTGTTCTGCAAAATCATCAAAGGGGAGATCCCCTCCAACAAGGTGTATGAGGATCACCTATGCTATGCCTTCTATGACATCGACCCACAGGCCCCTGTCCATTTCCTGGTCATCCCCAAGGCCCACATCGGCTCCTGTGGAGAGATCACCAAGTGGAATTCCGCTGTCGTCGCCCACTGCTTCGAAGTCATCTCCAAGGTGACCCGTGACTTGGGCATCACCGACTTCCGGGTGGTGTCCAACTGCGGCGAGCAGGCGGGGCAATCCGTGCCCCACCTCCATTTCCACGTGCTGGCGGGCCGGGATATGACCTGGCCGCCCGGTTAACAAGTATTGTAAAGCGCGTCCGCTTCACAGGAAGCAGGCGCGTTTTCTTTAAGAAAATTTTAGGATTTCTTTCGCATTTTTGCCGCTTTGCCATGATATGCTGTAGCGTAACAAAGGAGGCGGTAAGCATGACAAGGGAGAGCGTGATGGCTGCGGCCAGAAGTCAGGCAAGGGAAGAGGCCAAAGCGGCGGCCGCCAAACCTCTCACTGCCTATCGGGTATTTTGGCTGTTCCTCATTGCGGGCTTTGCGGGCGATTTGATTGAGGTGGTGTTCTGGTGGGTGACCCGTGGGGAACTCATCAGCCGCAGCAGTCTGCTGTATGGGCCGTTCAGCTTGGTATGGGGGCTGGCGGCGGTTCTGCTTACTTTGGTATTTCGGCGCATGGATGACCAAGGAGCGGTGCAGATCGTGCTTGTGGGCACAGTGCTGGGCGGTGTCTATGAATACATATGCTCCTGGCTCCAGGAAGCGCTGTTTGGGGCCTGCTTTTGGGATTACCGTCATCTGCCCTTGAATTTGAATGGGCGGATCAACCTGGTCTTCTGCCTGTTTTGGGGTTTTGCCGCCTTGGTGTGGGTGCGGTTTTTTTTTCCGGCGATGTGCGCATTGATCGATCGAGTACCCAGACAGACAGGGCGGCGGGCGGCCTCCGCGGCAGCGGTGCTTTTGATATGCAGCACCGTGCTATCCGCCGCGGCTCTATATCGGATGAATCAGCGGCGGGCGGGAGTACCCGCTATGGGTGCGGTGACCCGCTTTTTGGATAAGACCTATCCCGATAGCAGGCTGAAGGATCGGTATCCCAACATGGGTATTTTGGATGAGATCGGCTGGTAAATAAAGGGCCACCCCGGTATGTTTTGGGGCGGCCTTTTGTTATTGGGAGCGCCTTGCGGGGGGATGGGGCAGATCCCCGGTGGCGGGGCCGTCCAGCAGCTGCCCATCCCCGGCAAAGCGGGAGCCGTGGCAGGGGCAGTCCCAGGAGTGCTCCTGGGGGTTGTACTTGAGGGCGCAGCCCAGATGTGGACACCGGGGCCGGGTGGGGGTGAGCAGATTCAGTGTGCTTTCCCCGGCGTTGAATGCCAGTTGGGGGCGAAACACAGAGCGGGAGGGAGAAAATACTTCCTGACAGGGGCAATCCCGGCCCAAAATCAGGTCAGTCACCAAATCTGCGGCGACCATGGAGGAAGTCATTCCCCACTTGTTGAAGCCGGTGACGACATACAGCCTGGGGAGGCGTGGGGAGTACAGGCCGATATAGGGCGCGCTATCCAGCGTCATGCAGTCCTGAGCGGCCCAACGGCAAACCGGTTTGGCGTCCGGATAATAGCGGCGGGCAAAGCCCTCCAGCGCGGCCCATCCGCCGCCTTTTTTACCTGTGCGGTGCCCGCCGCCTCCCAGCAGAAGCAGATCGTGGTCATTGCGGAAGGACAGCCCTTTGCCGCTCCCGTCCACATACATCCCGCCCAGATCCGGCCCGTTCTCCAAAGCCAGCACATAGGAGCGGCTCTGGTACATCTTCAGCCAGTAGCAGCCGAATTTGTTGAGAAAGGGGAAGTGGGTGGCCACCACGATATGATCCGCCCGAATTCTGCCGCCTTCGGTCACCACTTCCCCTGTTTTGACCTCCAGAACCCGGGTATGCTCATATATTTTCAGTCCATTTAGCAGGCCGGCGGCGAATTTCAGCGGGTCAAACTGGGCCTGGCGGTCAAACCGTACCACCCCGGCCACGGGGAAGGGGAGAGGAACTTCGTCCGTCAGAATGGCGGAATGGCCCAGTTGATCCAGGGCGGCCAGCTCCTGTTCCAGCTCCTTCCGGTTGTCCAGGGAATAGACATAGCTGGGCCTTTCCTCAAAATCGCAGGGAATATCCCGGCACAAGGTGCGGAACCGCTCCAAAGCCGCCTGGTTGGCCTCCAGGTAGGATCGTGCCCGTTCCGAACCGAACTCCTTCAGCAGTTTGTGATAGATCGGCCCGTGCTGAGTGGTGAGCTTGGCGGTGGTATTTTTCGTTACCCCACCGCACAGCCGTCCCGCTTCTGCCAGTATGCAGTCCACGCCGGCTTTGGTCAGTTCATAGGCGCACAGCAGCCCCGCAAGCCCGCCGCCGATGACCAGCACGTCGGCGTGGATATCCTCCCGCAGCGGCTCAAATTCGGGCAGCTGAACGGTTTTCTCCCATATAGATTCCATCAACTCACCTCTTTTCCCTAGTATGTGTGGATCGGAGGCGAATCATAAGCAAAAAAGAACCGCTTTCGCGGTTCTTTTTCCGTTAATCGGTTTTCTGTTTGAAAATGATAAATTTGCTCAGCACGTAGTTAACGATTACCACCACCACATTGGCGGCAAGCTTGACCACGAGATGGTTGCAGTGCAGCGTATCCACGAAGAACCACATAATGGCCATCTCCAGCCCCAGAGAAAACAGCCGGGCTGCCACCATCTGCCACAGCTCCCGCAGAGCTACCCGCCAGGCCCAGTCCCTGGACTGGAATACGAACAGCTTATTGACGAAATAGGCGAACAGGACGCTGATTGCCCAGGCGATGACGGTGCTGGTGAGGTAATAGATGTGTACAGCCTCGGTGAGCAGGGTATAAGTGACGTAGTTGACGACAGTGGTCATAACGCCCCAGAATACATAGCTGACCAGCTCCCGGTGCTTGCGCAGCAGAGCCAAGATGGTGTCGATCATATTATTCTCCTTATAAAGCCAGGGTGAAGGATGGCCCAGACCATGAGTTTGCGACTATTATACTCTATCAGGCGTCAAGATTGCAACCCGTTCAGCGCAGCAGCTGGCCCACGTCCTCCATCCCGCGCTGGGTGAGGAAGACGGCCAGGGGGGACTGCCGCAGCACCTCACGGATATCGCACACCAGCGTATCGGCCTCGCCGGTGGTTCGGATCACACTGGTATAGCTGTGGAAACTGTACATACTGCTGAAGCTCTGCCCAAGCTGGCCGTACATTGCGCCATAGGCCCCCTGAAGCCGGGTGACCCAGCGGCGGTCGGCGGCGAGGACGGTCATAGCGGCCCGGGCCGCCTCTCGGGAGGTGAGATCCAGGGCGTCCAGGTGCAAAGCCTGGGCGGATACCCGGAACCGGGGCAGCGTTACGGCGCCTTCGCCCACTTGGAGGGAGAGTCCTTTCTGTGTCCAAAGCTTAGCTCCGCCGATATCCGTCCCGGCAGACACCTGAACTTTTCCGCAGTTACCGAAAAGACAGCCGCCGATGTCTCCGTCGGGCCCGCCTCCCTGCGCTTTTACCACCCGGGCGGAGCCGGTGATGACGATGTCGCCGCACGCTCCCTGTATACCCGCGCCGATGGCGGCGGCGCAGCAGGCGGCCTGGGCGGTCACTGTGCCGCCCTGAATGCGGATATCCCCTACAGGCGCACCCAGCGCCCCGCCAATTCCGGCGCCGCCCCCGATCCCGGTGGCGGTGATTACCCCGCCGCGGATGAGGATGGGGCCGGTACGCTCCCGGCCTACGCTGCTGTCCCGCCCGATGCCCGCCCCACCGGCTCCGCCGGTAGCGGTAAGGGTTCCATCTGGCGCACCTTTGGCGGCTTTGACCTGGTCGATGCGCAGGGAGGTGCCGTCCCCCAGGGATATGCCGGCAAAGCCTGTGCCGCTCTCAAAAATGTTGTCTGTCCCGCGCTGCAAGAGCAGGGTCACATCGTTCCCACGGCCCAGGTTGAACGCTCTGCCGGACGATACCCGGCACTCCACACCCTCCAGGGTGAGTTCCACCGCGCTGATGCCGTCGGCCAGGGAAATCCGGCCGCTGAAGGGCAACTGGTTTCCGTCAGTACCGGTACCTCCGGCAATGGCGGTCACCTCCCTGGAGAGAATGTGAAGGGTACAGGTCTCCTCCTCGTAGCGCCAATCGACGTCTTGCTCGCCGCCGGTGACGGTGAACGGGTTGGGATACATGGAGATTTCCCGAAAGCTCCCCGCTTTTTCGTCCCAGCGCACATAGATATATCGTGTCCTGGGGAGGCCCGCTTTGTCACGCCCCCGGAGGGCAATGGTGTGGGCGGGCCATTTCTCGTCGGAATCCTGCTTCAGCAGCCACAGCCGGACGGGATCCATCTGATCTTCCCGCAGGATCAACTGGCCCTGTCTGCCGTCCAATGCCAGGGAGGTGATGGAGCTCCACTCCGGAAGCAGCATTTTCCATACGATGTCAAAGGGTTCAAGAGGTTCTCCCTGGGCATTATGCACGGCGATCCCTTCCGCCGCCAACAGAGCAACGGGGCCGTCCACTACCACCGAGACCGCCGAGGTTCCATTGTCTTCTTCGGCCAGCACTACCGCGCCCCCGGCCAGCCGCAGGACGCTGGACGCCCCGCCCCGGGCCTCGCCGATGCGCAGCAGACCACCGCCATCCACAGTGAGGGTCACACCGTCTTTTAACTGAACCTGGGCCAGCGTGTTCTCGCCCGCGCTGAACACCCGGGTCTGGGTGGATTCCGCGGTCAGCAGGGGGGAGCTGATCAGCTGAAGGGTTACCGTCCCCGAGCCAGCAAGCCGAAGCGCTGGGTTTTCTTGGCCTTCCCGCTCCAGCCCCCGGAGGATCATGGTTTCTGTTCCGTCTGCTGTCAGGGAACCGGTTCCCGGGTCAAAGCTCACAGCCGACAGATCCTGGCCCGACGCCTGAACGGTTCCCAGCTCCAGCGTTTCCATTGGAGGGACTGTGTCCTGTATGTTCTCGGATGTGCCGATTCCGTCCAGCAGGCCCATCAGCCCGTCTCCGAAACCGCCCAAGGCGGCCAGCAGATCCATCAGCATTTCCAGATCTCCGCTGCTGTCCCCTGCCAGAAGAGTCAGCATGGAGGGCATGGACAGAAGATCGTCGCCGGACAGCAGCAGATCCATCAAAAAAGTATCCAATCCTGGGGCTGTGCCCCCGGTGAACTGTGCCTGAAAATCTTCCAGGCTGGTAAATGTGCCGCCGGTCAGCAGTTCCAGTGCCTGATCCGGTGAAATGCCGTCCGACACCATCTCCAGCAGCTGCCGCAGCCCCTCTGCCGCCTGGGTCGGATCTGCCGCCCCAGAGGGTGTGCCGCCGGAAATGACAGCCCCCAGATAGAGCGCGGCCAGATATCCCGCGGCGGAGCTGCTCTCCAGCGGCAGCTTTCCCAGGGCGGCCAGCAGCTCTGCGCCGCTGGCGGAGCCGTCAACCCCCAGTGCGGCCAGCAGGGCGGCTTTGTCTGGGGCGTTGTCCATTCCTCGAAGCAGCCAGGAGGGAAGGCTTTGAACCCCTTCCTGTCGGGCGGAAAGGCCGTCCATTACCGCGTCCACCAGCGCGTCCAGGCCGTCTTCGGCCTCACCCTCCTGAAACAGCCCCGCTTCCACGCCGTTTTGGGCAATACGCTCGATCTCCCCGCGCAGCTGCTCCAGCTCCGCCTGGAGGACGGCGCGATCCAATCGGCCGTCCCCCGCGGCCTGTCGGGCCAGCTCTTCCATGCGGCCCAGGTTATCCTCTACTTCCGCCAGGGCGGCTTCTCCCGACTGGAGTGTGCGGCGGCCCTCCCGGGCCTGACGCCCCGCCTTGGTCACCCAGGTCATCAGCTGCCGCAAGGTTTCCGAGACGGTGGCCGCCGCCCGGTTGGGGTTGGTCGCTTGCTGGGTTTGGCCTGTACCGGTTTGCTTCTCCGTCTTGTTCATCCCCTGATATCGGGACACGGCCAGTTCTCTGTTTCTGCGGATACTTAGCTCCCCCATCTCATGGGCCCCCTTTCGCTAGGCAGCAAAAGCCATTTCTCCTTTTTATTAGTATCGTCTCGTTAGCAGGAAAAAATAAGGTTCCTCTTTCGGCAGATAGTCGAAAGAGGAAACCTACTTATCCATGTTTATGACCTGGGCCCCAAGCCCTCCACATAATCCAGCGGGGTGATCCCCATGTCCAGAAGCTGTTCTCTGGCAGTGGGCAGACAGTCATCCCAGACCTGCTCAGGTTCATGGCAGTCGGAACCGATGATGACCGGAATGCCGGTGCCCCCCACTTTGCCCCAGAACTTTTGATGGGGATACATCAGCCGGGAGCCGTCCGGATAGTCGTGGATTCCCCGCCGCAGGCCGTTGGCGTTATATTCCAGGATCACGCCGTTGCGGAGGGCGGCTTCGATGATGATCTCCGAAGCCTGATCGCAGTTTCGATCCCAGGCAAACTGCCCCAGTGCGAAAAGATCCGGATGCGCCGCAATGCGGAAATAGCCGGTTTTCAACGCCGCCGCAATCGCCAGGGCATATGCTACATAGTCCTCGGTGCTTTGGGAGTAATAGATGTTGTGAAGCTCACCATGGGCGTCCGGATAGAAATGTTCACCCAGAATCAGATAATCCAGCTTTCTTTGGGTCAGAAGCTCCTCATAATAGGGGTGATACTTTGGAAGATACTCGATTTCCACTCCCTTGTATAGGGTAATATCTGAACGATATTCCTGGGTCAGCCGGTCAACGGCGGCGATGTAATCACCTAGCTCTGTATAGGGCATTCGCAGGCCGTAATCATAGTCGGGGAAGGGGGCATGATCGGAAAATCCCAAGACGGAAACGCCGGCTTTTATCGCTTCAAGCACGTAATCACGCTCAGTTCCCTGGGCGTGGCGGCATCGCTGGGTATGTGTGTGATAGTTCGCTTTCATAGAACTTTTCCCTTCTGCTGCAAAGCTAGCTCCAGCGTTTTTTCATAGGCGGCAATGACCGCCTCCATCACCACGCCGCGAAACCCGGCCTGCTCCAAGGCCCGAACGCCCTGGATGGTGGAGCCGGCGGGGGAGCAGACGGCGTCCTTCAAAGCGCCTGGGTGTTGGCCGGATTCCAAAACCAGTTTGGCGGAGCCAGCCAGCATCTGGGCGGCGAGCTCCATCGCCTGGGCCCGGGGCAGACCGCAGGCCACGCCGCCGTCCGCCAGGGCCTCAAGAAACAGATCCGCAAAGGCCGGGCCGCAGCCGGATACGGCGGATCCGGCATCTATCAGATGCTCCGGCAGGGCGGAAAATCGGCCCGCTCCGGCCATAGCGTCCAGAAACAGCCGTTCCTCCTCATCGGTGACACGCTCTCCACAAGTATAGAGGATCATCCCCTCGCCAATAGAGGCAGGGGTGTTCGGCATGATGCGGATGACGGGATAGTCCCCGCCCGCCAACTGCTGAATTGTATTGATGCTCAGCCCAGCGGCCATGGTGACCAGAAGAAAGCGATCCTGCCGTGCCGCCAGCGCCGGACGCAGTTCCGCCAGCAGATCCGCCATCATCTGGGGTTTCACGCCCAGGAAGATGAAATCCGCCCATTTCGCCACGCCGGCGGCGTTGGATACCACGCAGCCCAGTTCCTCCGCCAGGGCTTCCGCCTTCTCCGGCGTGCGGTTGGCAAGATGGATGCAGCCTCCGGGGACCCTTCGCCGGGCCGCGCGGGCCAGCGCCCCGCCCATATTTCCAGTGCCGATGAAACCCAGCTTTACACCACTGAGTGATCCGTCACACATATCGTTTCCTCCTATCTGACCTGCCCATTGCCATAGACGACATACTTGCAGGAGGTCAATTCCTCCAGCCCCATGGGGCCCCGGGCGTGCATTTTCTGGGTAGAGATGCCGATCTCCGCCCCCAGGCCGAATTCACCGCCGTCAGTGAAGCGGGTGGAGGCGTTGACATACACCGCCGCCGCGTCCACCGTGTCCAGAAAGCGCTGGGCCTTGAAGTAATTCCTGGTAATGATGCTCTCCGAGTGCTGGGTGCCGTGGGCGTTGATGAAGGCGACGGCCTCTTCCATGTCCTTGACGGTGCGAACCGCCAGAATGTAGTCATCGTACTCCGCGTCCCAGTCGCTGTCCCGCGCCAAAACGCCCCGGCTGCCAAGGATGTTCAGCGCTTTTTCGTCACAGCGGAGCTCCACCTTGTAGCCGTCCAGCAGGGGAACGGCCTTTGCCAAAAACGGCTCCAACACATCCTCCTGGATCAAAACGCACTCCACCGCATTGCACACTGAGGGTCGGGAGCATTTGGCGTTGCAGAGGATCTCCGCCCCCATATCCAGATCCGCCTCGTCGTCGATGTAGAGGTGACACACGCCCTCGCCGGTGCGGATGACGGGGACGCTGGCCTCCTTTGCCACAGTGCGGATCAATTCCGCGCCGCCACGGGGGATCAGCACGTCCACGTATCCATCCAAGTGCATCAGTTCCCTCGCCGTCTCGCGGCTGGTGTCCCGCACCAGGGAGATGCAATCCTCCGGCAGACCTACGGAGGCCAGGGCCTCCCGCATCAGGGCCGTTACGCAGCGGTTGGAGCGGATGGCTTCCTTTCCGCCCCGGAGGATGCAGGCATTGCCCGATTTCAGGCACAGGGCCGCCGCGTCCACAGTGACATTGGGCCGGGCCTCAAAAATGATGGCGATGACACCCAGGGGCACCCGCCGCCGGCTGATGATGAGCCCGTTGGGTCGGGTTTCCGTCTTATCCGCCGTTCCGATGGGATCCGGCAGGGCGATTACCTGCCGCACACCGTCCACGATCCCGGCGATCCGCGAAGGGGTCAGGGTCAGCCGATCCAGCATGGCGGAGCGCATTCCCGCCTCCTTGGCGGCGGCCACATCCTCGGCGTTGGCGGAAAGCCATTCCGCCTGCCGCTCCGTCAGGATCTGCGCAATGGCCTCCAGGGCCTGGTTCTTTTTCGCCGTCCCGGCGGTGGAAAGGGTATAGGCGGCGGCTTTAGCCAATCCGCCCTGAGTTTGCAATGTGGTCATTGGGCTGTCCTCCCCGCAATAAATCTTGTCCCGATATCTTGTCCCTCCACGATGCCGTAGAGGTTTTCCAGCTTGGCCCCGTTGGTGATTACCATGTCGAATCCGGTGGCCATGGCAACTCGGGCGGCAGAGAGCTTTGTCGCCATGCCGCCGGTGCCCCGCCAAGTGCCAGCGCCGCCGGCCATCTCCAAAATCTCCGGCGTCAGCTCAGTGACCTGATGGAGGAGCTTGGCCTCCGGATGGATCTTTGGATCCGCGTCGTACAGCCCGTCGATGTCGCTGAGAAGCACCAGCAGATCCGCGTGGCACAGCCCCGCGACAACGGCGGACAGAGTATCGTTGTCGCCCAGAACCTTGTGGTGTCCCGTCTCGATCTCCGCGGAAGAGACGGAGTCGTTTTCGTTCACCACAGGGATGACCCCCATGGAGAGCAGGGCAGAGAATGTACCCCGCAGATGCTCGGCCCTGTCCGGATTATCTACGTCGTCCCCGGTCAGCAGGATTTGGGCCACGGATTGATTGTACTCGGCGAAGAGCTTGTCATAAATGTGCATCATCCGGCACTGGCCCACTGCCGCCGCGGCCTGCTTCATCCGCAGCTCACGGGGCCGCTCGGGGAGCCCCAGGCTCTCTGTACCCACGGCGATGGCGCCGGAGGATACCAAAATAATCTCGTGGCCCAAGCCATGGAGATCCGCCAGTGTGCGGGCTAAGCGTTCCATGCTCCTGAGATCCAAGCTTCCGGAGTCATGGGTGAGGGTGGACGTGCCCACTTTGACTACGATACGCTGCTTTTTCTTTTCCATCTCTATATCCTCCAATGGTTTTTACGAGGCATCTATTTAAGTAATCTGAGTGATTATAACACAGCGGGAGGAAAAAGAAAAGCCCATGTAGTTTTTGGACATTTAAAGTGGGGGGATTCAATCCCCCCACTTTGCTTTTAGGGCGGCGCAGACAGCCTGAGGGTCGAAATCCCCGTCGGCCGCGCCCAGACCGTCCACATAGGCTACTATGTTTCCCTTAATGGCTACTATCTCAAAGCGCCCCGTCGTCCAGGCCGCGTCCAGCCCATCCACCTCCATGGGGACGAATTCCTCCCGAAAGACGGCGGTGTCCATCAGCGCCTGGGCCAAGGCGTCTGCCATGCCGGGAAATCGCAAACGGTATACGTCCTGATACATCCAGGCGGTTTCACCTTCCGGTGTTGTGCGGATGTATTCCACTGTGTCCCAGTAGTCCGCCAGCAGGGAAGGGGTATAGGTCACTTTGCTGTCCCGTTTCATAAAATCGGTACGCTCCCCCTCCCAGCCCAGATCGCTGACCAAGAGGTAGGGCCCGTCCGCCGCCCCGGGAAGCTCTTCGGTACGGGTGTTGATGAACTGTACTGTGAGCAGCACCAGACACAGCCCAATCACGAGCAGTATGCCGCGGTGCAACAGCTTGCGGAGGACTTGGCTCCCTCTGGGGGCGTGATCCAAAGGGATGCCCTTCTTGAGACGGCGGTAGATGCGGCTTATGTTCCACGTACCCCACACCGTCTCATAGAAGATCCATAACATCGTAAAGTCACTTATGGCGTAAAGGAAGGGCATCTGGACGAATTCCCGAAGCTTGTTGCCAAGGAACCGGCTGAGCGGCCCGACGAAAAGAGAGGGGGTGCCAGTCCAGATGGCAAGGATGGCGATGTAAAACCCTAGTCTGGCCCACATATCTTGGCGTAATTTTTTGAGAGTTTGGGCCTGCTGAGCGGGATCGGTGTAGAACTCCGGGGCGTCGCTGCCCTCCGGGGCCCGGAAAATATGCAGGAACCGCCAACTGGACACATATTCCCAACCGCAGTCCTCGAACACCGCCAGCTGGCCCTCGGTGGGCCCATCCACCTCCCAAAAGCCGGAGGAGGACACCTCCACGCGGTAGCGGATCCGGCCGGGCTCCACGGGAGTGAACTTGCTGAGCCAACCTCCCCGCTTTACCAGCCGCCAGCCCTTGGCCTCCATGTCGCTGTAGAATTTCTCGTTTTCCCCCAACTCGTACTCGCTGGGGTGGAATTTGTACTTCACACGGTTCATTTCGCTCCCTCCTCCAGGATGCTTCCGTCCGCTACCAAACGTTTCAATCTGTCATATTCCATCAGCAGGGCGGTCCGGCCCGCCTCGGTGATGGCATAGTTTTTGCGCCGCCCCTCTTCGCCGGTGAGGATGATCAGTCCCTCCTTGCTCATGCGGCTGAGGATGCCGTAGAGGGTTCCCGGGCCCATCACCAGCCGCCCGCCGGACAGCTCGCGGATGCGCTGCATCATGCCATAGCCGTGGCTGGGCTTCAGCAGTGCCAGCAGGATATAATAGGCGGCTTCCGTCATTGGGCCCTGATCCATGGTGCTCCCTCCTTACTATTATGTATCTCGATATATCGGATAACATAATAGTAGCATATAGACAGACGGCTGTCAAGTGGGAGTAAACTCTCCTTGACAGCCGTCTGTGCTGTGCATGAATGCGTTTGGCTTCAGTCAACAATGTCGACCGAGAGCTTTTTGCCCTGGCGCTGGGCCACCGAGCGCATGAGCGCGCGGATCTCCTTGGCGATGCGGCCCTGACGGCCGATCACCTTGCCCATATCGCCGGGGGCCACCCGGAGCTCCAGCACCGTCTCGGCGGGCGTCTCGTATTCGGAGACGGACACCGC